>PGXP01000288.1 GCA_002839205.1 Spirochaetae bacterium HGW-Spirochaetae-9 | reverse complement strand
GTCATACCGGTGATTATACCCTAAAATCGGGTTGTGAACAAGTATGGCAATTAATCGGTCTATACGCTATATTTTCACGATGAATAAAAAGATACGCTATAGTGGAGTGCTGCTTCACCCGACCTCCCTTCCGGGTGGTCATGGTGTGGGAGATCTTGGTGATGCAGGACGCCATTTTGTTGATTTGCTCGCCGAATCCTCGGTCGGATTGTGGCAGATTCTTCCTTTGGGGCCGGTTGGTTTTGGCAATTCCCCCTATGCCGCAAGATCTGCGTTTGCGGGAAATGAACTGCTGCTGAGCTTGGATATTCTTGCCGACGAAGGCTATCTTGAATTGGCCGACGTCCTTGATGATCCCGGATTTCCCGCAGGCCGGGTCGACTATGCCTTGGCCGAATCATATAAGAACCCGTTGTTGGTCAAGGCTGCCCGCAACTTTCTTGTTTCGGCTTCCAACCGGGATAGGGCCGAGTACGATTCCTTTTGCAGCATACACAAGTATTGGTTGGACGATTATGCGTTGTATCGTGCCATGGTCGACCACTATAACGATTCCCGCTGGTTCAGTGTATGGGATGCCGACTTGACCAAGAGATTGCCTGAAGCTTTGGCCCGCTGGACGAACGCGAAGGAGCGGGAGATCGGAATATGGAAAGTCCTGCAGTTTTTCTTTTTCCGCCAGTGGCAGTCCTTGAAGACCTATGCGAACGGGAAGGGTGTCGCCATAGTCGGTGATATCCCGATATTCGTCGCACCCGACAGTGTCGATGCCTGGAGCAACCGCAAATATTTGAAAATGGAGGCGGATGGCTCCTCCAGTGCCCTTTCCGGGGTACCGCCGGATGCCTTCAGCTCAACAGGCCAATTGTGGGGAAATCCCGTGTACGATTGGGATGCATTGGAAGCGGATGGATTCTCCTGGTGGATACAACGGTTGGAACACCAGTTCGAACAGACCGACCTTGTCAGGATCGACCATTTCCGTGGGTTCGAAGCGTACTGGGAGGTCCCAGCGGGGCAGGTGACCGCAGAGAACGGACGTTGGGTGAAAGCCCCGGGCAAAGCGTTGTTCGAGCTGCTGCAAAAACGCTTCGACCAGTTGCCGGTCATTGCCGAGGACCTAGGGGTGATTACCCCGGAAGTCGAGGAATTGAGGGACTCGAATGGATTTCCGGGTATGAAGATAGCCCACTTCGCCTTCAATGTTGTCGGACCGGGGAAGCTGGATCCGGACAACGCTTATTTGCCGCACAATTATCCGGAGCTTTGCGTCGCATACACAGGTACCCATGACAACGACACTACCAAAGGGTGGTTCGAGAAGCTGGGCGATGGAGAAAAGGATATCGTGAGACGGTATCTCAGTTGTTCGGATGATGGTATCGTTTGGCATCTTATGCGTTCGATCATGGCATCAAGCGCCCGATATGCTATCGTTCCCATGCAGGACGTTCTTGGACTTGGGGGTGATGCCCGCATGAACCTTCCGGGAACTTGCGGAGTCCCCAACTGGTGTTGGCGATTGGTGGGAAACGAACTTGGTGATGCGGTGAAATCGACATTGGCCGCCCTGGTCCAACCGTTTGGAAGGACCGCGACACATCGGGAGTTGTCCCTGGCTTTGTCATCGGGAAACTAATGGTCTAGTGATCTGTAACATCCTAATCTTTACTTTTCTTGGGCCTATCGAACAGATGGGCTTCGTTCGTGTCA
>PGXP01000287.1 GCA_002839205.1 Spirochaetae bacterium HGW-Spirochaetae-9 | reverse complement strand
GGGTCGGGTAGGCCCTGCTTCCGAGAATACTCCGGCGATTCCATACGGTTCGATATCATTCGAGTGACTATCGAAGATGGATCGTTACTTTCCGAGTTCCTTATAGATCTGGTTGCGGGCATCGAGAAGGTTTAATTTGACGTACGCCGCATCCCCAGCCTTTCGGAATGCATCCATATCGATTTGTGATTCATCGATAATCATCATACCGCGATCGACCAAAGTCTTCCTGTTCTTGGGATCGATCTCCTCGAGATAGGCGCGCGATACTTCAAGACCGGCCTTGTTGCATTCTTCTTCGAGAATCTTCTGGTATTCGGCGGGCAGGGAGTTGAACCATTGGCTGCTGATGACTTCGAAGTTGATCAACAGGATGTGTTTTGTCTCGCTGACATAATCACAGACTTCGTCGAATTTGCCAGTAGAAGTGGCCGTGAAGGAGAGTTCGAGTCCATCGATCGCCTTGGTCTGCAATCCCGGATACATATCTCCATAGTTCATGGCAACTGGGGTGGCACCGATCGCCCGTATCGATTCCTGCCAAATCGGTGCGCCGGGAGTACGGATGCGAAGTCCCGAGAGGTCGGAAGGTTTCGTTATGGGTTTGTTGGTGACCATTTGCCTGAACCCCTGTACCCAGAAGAACGAGAGGACCTTGAACCCCTGTGTCCGTTCCAATTCTTCCTTCCATTTCTGGACTGTGGGCAGGGTGTTGAGCTTCTCAACCTCTTCAAGGGTACTGACGAAATACGGTGCATTCATCACCGCCATATCCGGTACATACTGGCCCAATCGTGCCGCATCGGTATTCTGTCCGACATTGGCTCCCTGGCGAATCTGTTCAAGAATATCCTCCTCGACTCCCAGTTGGGCGCTTGGGAATACTTCGATTGTCAGATTGCCGTTCGTACGTTCGGAAACAGCCGCTGCCCATTTCTGGAACGCACCATGATACGGATCTTGTGGAGTGAGTACATGGTTGAATTTCAACACATACTTCTTTTGGGTCTCCTCTTGTGCTCCAGCGGAGAACAGGAGCGAAGCTCCCACCAGGCATACAAGCAATACGCAAATCAGTTTTTTCGAATTCAAAGCAGACCTCCTTTTTGGCTTGCTGATATCTTAGATATATGATATTTTGATTTGTATCAGTTGTCAACGAAAACTTCCCGCGCTATAAAATACCTGGACCACTATGAAAAGTACCTTTCGAGTTGGTATGATATCGAAGTGATGCTTTGGCGATGGCGACAATTGAACCGTAGGAGGGGATTATGGACTCGACAGTGCGTATCGGACGGGAAAATCTTGAGCAATTCTGTACTGATGTGTTTTTGCAGCTCGGCTTGCCGGAGCAAGAGGCAATCGATTCCTCCAAGATCCTGGTCGCTGCCGATGCCCGTGGAATCGGTAGCCATGGGGTAGGCCGGTTGTGGCGCTACGCCAACGGTATCCGCAAGGGCATCATGTTGGGAACCGCAACCCCGCAGATACTCCGCGACACACCGGTTTCCCTGGTCTTGGACGCCCAAGGGGCCATGGGCATGGGAATCAGCAAGAACACCATGGAACAGGTTATCTCAAGGGCCCGGACAATCGGGGCCTCCTTCGCATCGATCCGCAACTCCAACCATTTCGGCATTGCTGGTTTCTATACGGAAATGGCAGCCCACGAAGATATGATAGGTATTTGTATCTATAGTTTTTAAATAA
>PGXP01000030.1 GCA_002839205.1 Spirochaetae bacterium HGW-Spirochaetae-9 | reverse complement strand
GCTTCTATGAATCCTTTGCCTGGAACCGCCTGCAGATATTTGGCCGCGGTGAGTGCGCCTATCTGGACAAACTCGAGGCCGAAGGCACGCACCAATCGGTGGAAACGCTTTTTTCCTACGAAATCCCCTGCTGCATTTTCACGAGCTCCCTTCTGCCTCCCGACAGCTTCCTCGAAGCGGCTAAAAAGGCCGGCTGCCCCATCCTTACGACTGACCTCTATTCGAGCGAGTTTTCGGGCCGGGTGATCCGCGTCCTTTCAGACATCTTCGCACCCAGAACGACGGTGCACGGAGTCCTTGTCGAGGTATTCGGCATCGGCATCCTCCTCGTCGGCGATTCGGGCGTCGGCAAGAGCGAAACCGCCCTCGAGCTGATCGAGCGCGGCCACCGCCTTGTGGCCGACGATGTCGTGGAGATCCGCTGCGTCAACGGTTCCATCCTCATGGGCCAAGGTGCCAACAAGGTGATTGGCCACCATATGGAAATCCGAGGCCTGGGCATCATAAACATCACCCATCTCTTCGGGGTAGGTGCCATCCGCGACAAGAAACAGATACAGCTCGTATGCCAGCTCGAGGACTGGGATCCCAACAAGGTATACGACAGGATAGGGATCGATGAATTGAGCACCGAAATCCTCGACGTGAAGGTGGCCAAGCTGGAGATCCCCGTGAAGCCGGGACGCAATATCCCCATCATCGTGGAGACGGCGGCGATGAACGAGCGGCTCAAGAAAATGGGTTACCATTCGGCGAAAGAGTTCAATCAGAACATAATGCGCTGGCTTGAAAGCGAAAACGCGAGAGCACTATACTTTTCACGCGACGACTACTGATCCCCACCGGAGCGAACAATGGTTGAGTTAGAGACAACGATCAAGAACAGGGCAGGCATCCATGCGCGCCCTTCGGCGCTCATAGCCCAGACGGCCGTCAAGTTTTCCTCGCGGATTTTCCTCGAGAAGAATGGCAATCGCATCAACGCGAAATCCATAATGGGCATTATCACCCTCGCCGCCAGCTTCGGGTCCAGGATCAAGATCACGGCCGAGGGCGCCGACGAGCAGGCAGCCGCCGAGGCCATCAAGGCCCTTTTCGAGTCCGGCTTCAACGAGGAGCTGGGATAGTCACAGCCCCGATGAGCCTTTTTTTTCTCTATTTCCTTTTTGGCACTTGTATAAACCTCGGTTTGGTGGAATATACTATACATAAGGATAGTAATTCATAATGAAGCAATTGACCGAGCGCCAGCAGGAAATCCTCGCCTTTCTTACCGGCTTTATCGAAAAGAATGCCTATCCACCCACCGTGCGCGAAACCGCCAAGGCCTTCTCGATCTCGATCAAGGGCGCCTACGATCACATGAAAGCCCTGGAGAAAAAAGGCGCCATCAAGCTTCAGGAAAACCGGTCGAGGGCCATCGAAATCGTCGCAAAGAAAGAAGTGGACGATGCCACGATCGCCGAAATCCCCGTCCTGGGAAGCATCGCTGCAGGCAACCCCATACTGGCAGAGGAAAACTGGACCGGGACGCTTCGCCTTCCCGCCGAATACGTCCGCGCGGGAAAGTGCTTTGCCCTCAAGGTACAGGGCGACTCCATGCGCGACGCAGGCATCCATTCGGGCGATATAGCCGTCATAGCCCAGGGCCCCACGGCCGAAAACGGCGAAATCGTCGCCGCACTCATCGAAGATTCAGCCACACTCAAGCGCTTTTTTAAGGAAAACAACAGGATTCGCCTTCAGGCCGAAAATCCCGACTACGCCCCTATATTCACCCAGGATGTACGCATCCTCGGCAAGCTCAAAGCGATAATCCGGAGTTACTGAAGCCCCATGCCCCCATCAGCCCCAGCACCAGCCTATATCCTTGCAGGCCCCGAGACGGGTAAGCGCGAAGCCTTTGTTGCCGAGCTCAGGGCTTCCCTCGCCTCCATGGATGGATCTCTCCCTGAATACAGCCGCTACTACGCAGGTGAACTCCCTCCCGAACAGCTCGTCGGACTCCTGCAGAACTCTTCCCTTTTTTCATCGCGGCGGGTGCTGGAGTACCGCAACGCCGAAGCCATAACCGGCAAGGCGGCTATCGCAGCAATCGAAAAATACATCAGGAATCCTGCCGACGATGCCATCCTCCTCCTGGTGACGGAAGGCTATTCCCTTCCGAAACCGATCGAGGCCGCGGTGGGCGCCGCCAACAAGAAGATGTACTGGGAACTCAGAGATTCTGAAAAGCCGGCCTGGATACGGGAAAAGCTTGCCCGCGACAGGCTTTCGGCCGAAGATGGCGCCATTGATACCATCCTCGAACTCGTGGAGAACGAAACGTCAGCCCTGGAATCGGCCTGCACCGTCCTCGCCGCCTGCTTCCCTCCGGGCAAGCGCCTGGACGCCGACGAGGTCGAAGCCGTCCTCTCCAAGTCGCGGCAGGAGGACGCATTCAGCCTCTTCGACAGGATGGCAGGCAGCGATCTCTCAACAGCCCTGGGAGTCCTCGACACCCTTCTCGCCGACAGGCAGAGCGAGCCTTCGCAGATCATCGCAGCCCTGGTGTGGAGCTTTCGACGGCTCGAGCGGCTGCAGAGAGCCGTCGCCTCAGGCCAGCCCCCCGAAGATGCCTTCAGGAATGAAAAAATAAGCAGCAAGACGGGGCAGACCAAGTTCAGGAAGGCTATGCGTCGCTACACGGCCGAAGATTGCGAACGCATCATCAGGGCGGCTTCGGAAACCGAGGGAGCACTGCGCGGCGGCTATCCCGCCCATTTCGCCCGGTCCCTGCTGCATCTCTTTATTCTCTCGGCCATGGAAGGGAAGAAGCGGAGCCTCATCTTGTCGGGATGGAAGGAAGAAGGGTACTATCCCTTCGATTGAAGCAAAAGGATCCACGATGTCGAACACCATAAAGAAGATAGACTTGGCGAACCGCAGCATCACCCTGGTGGGAACTGCCCATATCTCCCACGAGAGCGTGGCTGAGGTGTCGGCCATCATCGCCCAGGAGAAACCGGGCCGTGTCTGCGTCGAAATCGACGAAACCCGTTACCAGGCCATGACGCAGGGTTCACGCTGGGAAAGCCTCGACATTGCGAAGGTTCTCAAAGAAGGCAAGGGCTTCTTCCTTCTCGCCAACCTCGCCCTTTCGGGCTTCCAGAAGCGCATGGGCGCCGGCATCGGCGCCAAGCCGGGCGAGGAGATGATAGCCGCGGTAAAGGCCGCCGAGGAGGCGGGCATTCCCTGGTCCTGCTGCGACAGGGACGTGCAGGTAACCTTGAAACGGGCCTGGGCCAGGTCCAATTTCTGGAACAAGGCGAAACTCATGGCCAGCCTCATCAGCTCGGCTTTTTCGAACGAAAAGCTTTCCGAGAGCGAAATCGAGCAGCTGAAGGACAAGAACGAGCTTGAGCAGATGATGAATGAGTTGGCAGACTACCTGCCCTCGGTGAAGGAAGTGCTCATCGATGAGCGCGACCGCTACCTTGCCTCGAAAATTTTCGACAAAAAAGAAGAGAACATCGTCGCCGTCGTTGGGGCTGGACACATGGCCGGCATCGAGCGCTGGCTGGGAAAGCTGGGTTCAGGCGAAGCGAGCCCCGATGTGAAGGACATCGATTCAGTGCCGCCGCCTTCGAAACTGTCCACGTCGGCCGGATGGCTCATCCCCCTCGTCATACTGGCCTTCATCGCCATAGGCTTTTTCCGTTCCGGCACCCAGGCGAGCCTGGCCATGATCTTCAGGTGGATTCTGCTGAACGGATCGCTTTCAGCCATCGGCGCCGCCCTTTGTCTCGCCCATCCCGGCACCATAGCCGTGTCATTTTTGATGGCGCCCATCGCCACCCTCAATCCCCTCGTGGGCATCGGCCTCTTTGCGGGCGGCGCCGAGGCCTTCCTGAGAAAACCGACGGTTCAGGATTTCGAAAGGCTCTCGGACGACGTGACGAGCGCCAGGGGTTTCTACAGCAACAGGGTAACCCACATACTGCTGGTGTTCTTCCTCTCAAGCATCGGGGGCATGATAGGCAACTTCATCGCCCTGCCCTTCCTGGCATCAGGCGCCATCGGAGGCTAACGTTCCTGGGCCTTCTCCACCATCTCGAAAAGCGCAGGCATGAGCTGTTTCTTGCGCGAAAGCACATCCTTCAAGAGATAGACCCCTTTCCTGGGCGAGGGGAAATTAAGATAGCTGTAGAGATCGCTCTCGGCGTCGAGAAAGAGAATGCTCTCCAGCTTGGTGATGTCGGTAGCCATGAGGGAGGCCAGATAGCATCCTGTTTCGGCACGCAGCTGCTTCAAGCCCAACAGAACCTCATCGCTTCGCTCCATGATCTCGGCCGTGCTTGTCAACTCGATTTGACCCACCGATAACTTCTTCCCCGCCGAGAGGTATTCTTTTCTGTCTACTCTCACCATCTTGTCGACAGGCAGGCGGGCGGCTTCCGACGCCGAGGTCATGATGTCGAGCCCGACCTCTTCGATGGAAAGATCGGTGATGGAAGCCAGGTATTCGGCCGTGTCCCTGTCCACATCCGTGGTTGTGGCGGATTTCAGCACCAGGGTGTCGGAGAGAATGCCGCAGAGGAGGATCGAGGCGAGCTGCTTTGTCAGGGGGGTTCGCGTCTCCCTGAACATCGTGGCGACAATGGTGCTGGTCGACCCTACAACCTTGTTGATGAAGGTGATCGGATAGGGGGTTGAGAAGGAACCCAGCCGGTGATGGTCGATGACTTCCTGTATGCGGTAGTGATCGATGCCTTCGACAGCCTGGCTGAACTCGTTGTGGTCGACCATGATCACTTCGATATTGGCTTCCTTGATGAGGTCGCCCTCGGTGAAGAGGCCTATCACCCGTCCCTCGTCGTCCACCACAGGCACCGAGCGGCTGGGCGACTTGGCTATAGCCTGCTTTGCCGTCTTGATCCAGTCGCGGCGGCTCAAGGGAGCAATCCCCTCGTCGGCTACGGTTATCACCGGCGCCGAGTACAGGACGAGGAGGGCCGTCGAAGAAGTGTCATAGGGCGAGGTGAGGAGGGACACGCCCTTTTTCTCCGCGAGCTCCTTTACTTCCTTGGAAGGCAGAATTCCGTTGGTGATGATGATAGCCTTGGCGCCTGCCTCCACGGCGATGCGCTGGGCTTCTTCCCTGTCGCCCACGAGGACGATTTTATTGTCGGCAGGCTCGGCATGGATATAGTCGTGGAATTTTTCGGTGCTGAGGGCGGCTACTACCATACGCGCGTTAAACACCGTATCCCTGTCGAAGATGACGAGGGGCTGAGCCTTGATCGTTTCGATCAGATGATGGAGGGATGTGGGAATAACCGCCTTGTGGCGGGGGTTTATCTTGGTGAGGATGTTCTGGGCAAAAGCGGAATAGTGGAGCATGGCTTTGTAGTGGCCTGCCTTGTCCACTATGGGCAGAACCTGGCGATTTGCGCTCTCCATCACCGAAAGGGCTTCCCAGAGAGGCATCATCTCGTCGACGCAAACCGGAGGCTCGCCGAGGTAGTATTCGACCTTGGGGACGAGGTCGGGGATGAATTCCGGAAGGGTAGCATTGAAGCGATGGAAGATGTATTCCGTCTGCGGATTGACTGCCCCAGCCCTTGCGGCGACGGTGCCTTTGAAACCGAGAGCTCTTTTAAGGGCTGCGTAGGCGGCTGCGGAGACGACTGAATCGGTATCGGGATTTTTATGCCCTATTACGTAGGTGGTTTTTTCCATTGAGGCTTCATTATAGGTGCCGTCACGTTTTACGGCAAGCCGAAAATCTCAAGGGAACAGCTCACGTGACGGCGAGCCCCGCGGTTTAAAAACTTATCGTATACGAGAACTGGATCTTGTAATTGAGCTCGGTTTTATAGAGCAAGTCGGCACCGATTTGAACGGAGGAGCCCCCAATTTCATATCGCACATAAGGATTCAGATCCGTGCCATCGTTGTACCAGGCATCGCCGTTTCCATGGGAGACAGAAGCCCCCAGGACGAAAGGAGTATCTGCGAAAAAATATTCAGCGTTCAGCTTGCCCCCATAGTACAGCATGGCATCCACGATGTTGAGGTCGGCGAACATTTTCAGCTTCAGCGCAGGCTGGCGGTAGGAAGCATCGAAGAAAAGGTCGTGTTCAGGCGTATCGTCGAGAAACCTGTAGCCCAAGGTAAATGCCACATCAGGCAGCATCGTCATGGCGACTCCTATCGCGAATTCCCTGTTGCTGCTTGTGAGGTATTTAGCGTCAAAAACTGGTTCGAGGCGATAGGATGCCTTAATTGTCACATCACTATCAAAAATCCATTCAGCCCCAAAATTCATATTCTCGAAGGTCGCGCTTGCAGATTGAGAGGTGACGGGAATCGGCACGAAAGTTCCAACCGAAAGCCCACCAACTGGCTGGATCTGGGCCATGAGGCCCATCTCGCCGCCAGCGATTCTTGTGCTGAAACCAGTTGTGTCAAAATTCCTGAAACGGTAACCACCATCCGACCATACCTTACCGGCAGTCAGCCTCAGAAAACCATTGAACAAGGAGTAGCGCCCACTGAAATCACGGAGATAGACGGGATACGTTCTTGCGTCACCATCCCATTGTGCTGTCATTGTCCAGCCTACATCCTTCATCGACCAGTCCAGGGACAGCGAATTGTATGGACCTTGCTTTACGGGGTCACCCATCCAACTCGGTCCAACGCTGGTTACTCCCCCGCTCTCGAAGAGGTTGAAAACGCCCCTGTTCCACATGCTGAGTTTCGGAGGATTAGGGAGGCCCTGCGCACTGGCGCCCGCGAGCGCAAACCAAAGAATGACGATAGCGGCAAAGATTCGTTTCATACGCTTTCCTGCTCCGTGCAAAAAATATAAGTACCAGCCAGCTGATTATAGTATATATACATCATACCTGCTACAAGCCAAAAATTATCAAGGCATGCTTCGGTACAATGGTCGGTACCGATTCCCCTTCAGGGGATTCAATCGCCAGGGATTGATTTCGGTCCGAAAGATTTATGATGCCATACAGGCGGCCATCCCTGGAAAAGAAGCTGAAAATGTCGCGACTGGAGCGGGAAAAGCGCTCGACGCCGAACTCCCTGCCACCCAGCTTCTCATAGAGAGCAAGAAGCTCCTTCGTGAAATCGGCCTCAGTCAGGCTGCTTCCGGTACCGGTAGTGATGCTGCCGCTTGGGCCAGGCCCCCTGCCGAATTCCGAGGGGTTATCGGATAGAAGAATTTGAGAGGCGAACATCCGGGCGACGAGGCCTATGAGGAATTTTTCGCTATCGGCGAGGGTTGTCTTGTGACTGCGGCAGAAGATTACGTCGGGGTCGTTGAGGAGAAGCGTTCCATCGAGGATGGACCGGGCGAGGGTGTGGCTGAGGCTGACCTTGGCCGAGGGCCTTCCCTGGTGACCGATGAGTCGCAGGAGAGGCCAGTCCCAATCCTCTTTCGTATCGGCGCCGATGCGCATAAGGGGCATTATGTCGGCCGTGCTTTCAAAGGGTGCGCCGCAGGAGAGCCAGGCCACCGGCTTCCCGTCTTTCGAGCGCTTTATGGACGTTATGCGCTTCAATACGCGCCGGTAATGCTCCCAGGTGCCGCCCCTCGCACCGGCATGAGTGCCTCGCAGCATTCCGGCATAGAGAAAATCAAGCTTCAGATAGCGGTATCCCCATATGTTGACTATGATTTCGAAGAGACCGACGAGATATTCCTCAACTTCCCGAAGCGAAAGATCGAGGCAGAAGACATTGCCTCCCCAGCCGGGATTCCAGCCGGCGAGCACGGCCTTTCCGCCTGAGTCGCGCAATACCCATTCGGCGTGCTCTCGCGCCGTCGCACTTTCAGGCAAGGTGAGGAAAGGCGCCACCCAGAGGCCGGGTATCAAGCCCCTTCGCTCTATCAGCCCGGCAATTGCAGCCATGCCATGAGGAAATTTTTCATCATGAGGCAGCCAATCGCCGACACATTTTTCCCAGCCGTCGTCGATCTGGAAAACTGCAGGCTTTCCCTTCTTTAGGAACATGGCATTGACAAGGTTGCCGTTTGCATTCAACGCATCGAGGTCGCGAAGGATAATGCCCTCGTCTATGTCGAGATAATGATTGTCCCAGGTTTCAAACCCGCCGACAGGCCTGCGCCTCGCGACATCGGCTCCAAGAAAGGCAAGCTCGTCGAACCGCCCCATGGCCGCAAAAAGCTCTGCAAACCTGTCCTTGAGAGTAAAATAGTCCGAAGCGGGCACAATCGCAACGCGCGCTATCGTTTCCCCCGCGTTGAACGATCCACCATCGGCATAGACGGCGACGCGAACGCTGGCAAGGCCGATAAAAAATGTAACGGGAGGCAATGAGAATTTTGAAGCGGTACAGTCTGCATCCACGTTGGCCGACACCAATGCCAACCGGGCCTTGCCCGAGCGCAGAACGACGTAAAAATGCGACACGACATCGGATCGCCGAGGCACGGCCAGCTTTTCCCGCCCTTGCCTGGCAAGAACCCTTATTTCCTTTTCGGCGGGATGATCGACAAAGAGGTTCAAGGCGGACTTGAGTACGGCACGCCTTGGATGCTCGCCCTTTTTCAGCTCTCCCGAGAAGGACCAGGACTGCCAGCCATTGACGAGGATGAGCCTGCGGCGCGCATCGGCGAAGTCGGAAGCAGTATCGCAGATTTCGGCCATGGGGATGTCGGCGACGACCTCCATAGCGTGGTCCGCATGGCAATTTTCAACGCAGCGGATGACCAGAATGTTGAAACCCCGTTCATCCTGCTCATAGCTTTTCTCGAAATTGGACAGCTCCATGCAACCCATTCCTCGATGTCCTTAATGAGCGCTGGGCCTTCATCAAGCCCGCACCGATGGGGTATAGTACCATTCAACGGACTATCGAGGAATCACGGGATGATCAGACTATACGCTTTCCTTGGCAACTATGGAAAAGAATACTCGGGCAACAGGCACAATGTCGCCTGGCATTTCCTCGACTCGCTCACCCTTAAAAGCAGCCTATCCTGGGAACGAAAATTCAAGGGTAAGGTTGCATCAAAAGAGCTGCCGGGCGGGCGCATATGGTTCCTCATGCCCGAAACCTACATGAACAACTCGGGCGAGAGCATCGGCGAGCTGATGCGTTTCTACAGGCTCGAGCCTGCGGAAGTATTGGCTGTCCACGACGAGCTCGAAATGGCTTTCGGAACCTTTGGTTTCAAGTTTTCGGGAGGTCTGGGCGGGCACAACGGTCTCCGCTCCATGGAAAAGCACCTGGGTACACGCGATTTCGCCCGCCTGCGCTTCGGCATCGGAAGGCCCAACCATGACGATATCGCCGGCTACGTGCTCTCCGATTTCAGCAAGGAAGAGCGGGAGTTCCTGGCGACAGCCGTTTTCCCCCGCGCCGAGAAGGCTCTCGAAGAGTGCCTGAACTCCGGTTTCGAGGGCATGGCCGAGCGCTGCAAGAAAATTATCTGCGAATAAGGGACAAAAAGCCGGGTTCAGAAAATGAGGGAATCGAGGCGCTTGTCGTCGTGCTTCCAGGACGAGTCCACCCTCACCTGAAGCCTGAGCTTCACCGGGTAATCGAAGATTTCCGCCAGATCGGTTTCGGCTTCCTCGCGGATCTGCTTTATCATGGAACCGGCCTTGCCGATGACGATGCCCTTCTGGCTCTCGCGCTCCACGACAATGTCGTAGTTGACTTCGAGGCCGCCCTCTTCCAGCTTGCGCGAATCCGTAAAGTCGACAAATACGGCGTGGGGCAGCTCCTCCCTCGTATGGAGGATGATCTTTTCCCTGATGATCTCGGCGATGCGGAACACGGGCTCCTGGTCGGTGTAGTACTCTTCGGGGTACCAGGCTGGACCTTCTTCGGCGGCGCCGAGAAGCTTTTCGATGAGAACGTCCAAGCCCCGGTTTTCCTTCGCCGAAACCTGAAGCACCGTAGCGGCCGGCAAATGCCCGGCGACGAAGGCTACGGCCCTCTCGGGCTGGGCTTCGGCGTGATCTATCTTGTTGACGACGGCGATGATAGGCATATTCGAGGCGGTGAGCGCCGCAACCATGGCCTCTTCCTCGGGACCAGGCTCGCGGGTGGCGTCGATGAGGTAGACGACGATGTCGGCGTCGGCAAGGGCTCGGAGCACTATGTCCTTGAGCCGCAGGTTGAGCTTCTTGTCGGAGATGTGGAAGCCCGGGGTATCGAGAAAGACGATCTGGCCGGCAGCCCTGTTCACGATGCCGCGCACCGTATTCCTGGTCGTCTGGGGTACGGGCGACACGATCGACACCTTGGCGCCGCAGAGAGCGTTCAGCAGGGTAGATTTGCCTGAAGAAGGCCTGCCGACGATCGCGACGAACGCTGATTTAGCCATGAATACTCCTATTCCTATTTCGAGTAATACTCGCGGGGAGGCTCTTCGCCGCCCATCCAGAGTTTGTACTGCCCCGCCGCCTGATAGCAGAGCATCCCGTATCCGTTCGCTATGGCGCATCCGGCCGCCTTTGCCCTTTCCAGGAACTGCGTGGCTACAGGCTTGTAGATGAGGTCGAAAACCTTTTCGTGGCCGTTGAATTCGTAGAAGTCGAGAGGATCGCCAGGGACCCCTCCCGTCATGCCCACGCTCGTCGCCTGGATGATCAGGTCGGAATAGGCAGTGACGACATCGATGGACCTGTCGTCGAGGGGACCCCAGATAAAGCCGTACTTCCGCGCGAGGGCGCGAGCCGTAGAGAGGCTGCGATTGAGTATGACGCAGGAGGCACCCTTCCGGTGCAGGGACAAGGCTACCGACTTGGCCGCTCCTCCCGCCCCAATGAGGGTGACCTTCATCCCCGAAAAATCCTGTCGACCCAGGAACTCGAGGACGCTCCGCTCAAAACCGTCGGCATCGGTATTATAGCCAGCCCAGC
>PGXP01000029.1 GCA_002839205.1 Spirochaetae bacterium HGW-Spirochaetae-9 | reverse complement strand
TAGATTCTGGGCAGGGAAGCCCCCGAACCGAAGCTTTTTTTAAGGAAGACGCGGACGCTGTCATAAAATATGGATGGGTAATTGCGGCGGATTTCGAGGGCGGGCACGGGGATAACGTGCTTGCCTTCGATCTGGCGCGACTGCAGGGCTTTTTCTATTTCATCCTTCGTGGCTATGTCTTCTATCTTGATGATCTTGAAGGGCTGGGGAATCTGGAGACGCTCGCAGATGCGCGAAGTCATCCTCTCGCTTGTGCCGATCACGAGGAGCTTACGGAACTTTTCACGCTGGAGGGCTTTGACCACATCGTCCCTGTGGGCCTTGTCATGAAAGAGGGCTGTCTTGACGGCGCCCAGATAGAGGGCTTCCTTTTTGGCGGATTTTCCGGCCACAAGCTGATCGCCGCGGATGAGGAGGCCGTCGTCGATGATCATTTCAATACCGTATTTCTGGGCCACGAGTTTGGCCCTGAAGCTTTTTCCCGTTCCCGTGGAGCCTACGAGAGCATATATTCTGACGCCTCGTATATACCAGAAAAGAAGATTAAATAAGCGCATCATTCGTATCGGTCACTATACTTGGTTCTTCAGGCATGCGTAAAGGGCGCCGTGATGACGCGATGGCGAGGATTTCACGCGCGAAGACAGGCGAGAGCCTGCCTTGGGAAGTGAGGGCTTCCAGGTCAGAGACTGAAAAGAGGCGCCGCTCCGTCGGGTCGATGCCTTTGGAAAAAGCTGAGCTGAGGACAATGGCAGCGAGGACGAGCGTGGAACCAGGCTTCAGCCCCGCAAGAATTTCGCTGAGACCTGCAGGTGCCGAAGCGGCTGGGAGTGCCGTCGAAGCGCCCGGGATTCCGTCAATCCTCCCTCCTGGATCGATGATGAAGGCGGGTTGGATGGAAATGGATTGAAGAGAAGCAGGCCCAGCCTCAGTACCGATCGCTTGTCCGCCGATACCGAGCCTTGCCACGGTTTGCCCCAGCTTCGCTTCGAGCTCGGCCTCACCGCCGGCCGTTCCCCTGGCGGGGTTGTCCCAGAGTCTTGCGTCGGCCGAGGATTTTTCTGCGAGTATGTGGCCCTTTTCGTCAAAGACAAGAAGGCTCCACAGAAAGGGCTCACCGGGTTTCATCCCAGCCTTTCGGGTTCGGCGCGCCGAAATCCACTGTCCCAGAAAAGCCAGGCCAAGCATGATATAGAGAAGACCTCCCGACACGAAGCCCCAGAGCGCCGTGCTGGCGGCGTAGGCAGCCCACAGAGTGAGGGAGGCATGGGCTGCAAGCACCACGACCATCATGACGAGACTGCGTCGGAGAGCGGGCAAGGCGCTCTCGTCAAGAATCAACCCCTTTACCTGGTGACCTAAGTAATTTCTCATCACTTTCGGTGGAAGAAAAAGCAGTACGGTTACCGCGATCCCCATGAGCATTTCGATCACAGCAGGCTTGATGCGGAAAAACAGCTGGTTGCGCAGGAAGAGTGAAAGCAGACCCATGACGGCGAGAAGGATGGTGTCGGCCGCTATGAAAAGATCGGCCTTTTTCTCTCTCGCAAGGCTGACCGTGAACTCCAGGATTCCCATGCCAAGCCCAGCGAGGAGGCCTATCGTCTCGCCGAATATCAGCTCCGCCCCTATGTAGACGAGGAGAGGAAGAAAGCCTGCAGCCAGACTCTTCAGCACGCTGAGTACGTTCACTTCCGGAAAGATAGCGTTTCAGGTGAGGTGGCGCAATGGATTCGATGGATTTTCCTTTCAGGCTTGTCGTATACTGAGGCTGCTCAAGAAATCGCGTGGCGAACAGAAAGCCATACTTCCAAGGAGAACAGCATGTCGATGATATACCCCCCCGCCACCGGCATAGACATAGGCGATCCTGAAATACTTCCACTGGATGCCGACAACCTCCCATCACCCGCCGAAGTCGCCCTGGCCGTCTCATCGCTGATACTTTCGGCTTCGGGATGGAGGAAAGTCTTCGCAGCCCCGAAAAAGGGTGATCCCAGGGCTTCCTGGGCGGTTGGAGATGAGCCGGATGACTCGCTCACAATCGGCATTTCCCGGGCTGATGCCGTGATAGCGGCGCTGATGGCCAAGACCTTCGGCGAGTATATCCTCGGGCAGGCAGTGCAAGAGGCGGAAGCGGGCGCCCCGGCGAGCCGGGGCGCCCTCAAGCCTGCCGTCCTCCTCGGCATGGACGCCCGTCCGACAGGCCCCGCCATCGCCGACATCTTCGCTCGCGTCCTTATCGGCATGGGCCTCGATGTCAGGTTTTGTTTTATCGTAGCGGCGCCCGAAATCATGGCCTACGCGGGGAGCGCTGGCAGGCTCCCTGCCGGCGACCCTGGCAGGATAACCGGGTTCGCCTATATTTCGGCGAGCCACAATCCACCTGGCCACAACGGCGTCAAGTTTGGCCTCGCCTCGGGCGGTGTTCTCAATGCGGCCGAAATCGCCCCTCTCATCGCGGCCTTCAAGGCAGCGGCCCTCTCGGGCAACCCGGCAGCCACTGCCCTGAGCCTCGTGTTGGCAGCCGACAAGGAGGAACTCGCCCTCTGCTACGAATCCTGCACGGCATGGAAGCGGCTTTCCCTCTCTGCCTACACCCTCTTCACCCATGAAGTCGTCACCGGGGAGCAGAACCTCGAAGCCCAAGCCGCAGTGCTCGACCAGCTCGCCGAAGCATGCGCGAAGCGGCCCCTGGGCATTGTCGCCGAGCTCAACGGATCGGCACGCTCCCTCTCCATCGACAGGGACTTCTTCGAAGGCCTCGCGATACGATCCAAATTCTATAACGACCAGCCGCGCCTCTTCGGGCACCGCATTGTTCCCGAAGGATCCTCGCTATCCCTCTGCATGCGCCTCCTGGGCGAAGCCGGTTCGGCCGACCCGGCCTTTCAGCTCGGCTACGTACCCGACTGCGATGGTGACAGAGGCAATCTTGTCTTCCGCGACAAAATACAAGGCAAGGCTCGAATCCTCGAAGCCCAGGAAGTATTCTCCCTCTCCTGCCTGGCCGAACTCGCCGACCTTTCGAGGTCGGGGAAGGCAGAGAAAGTCGCCGTCGTCGTCAATGACGCTACGAGCATGCGCATCGAACGTATCGCCACACATTTTGGCGCCAAGGTTTTCAGGGCCGAAACGGGAGAGGCAAACGTCGTAAATCTGGCCGAGGATCTCCGTTCCCAAGGATGGACTGTGCGCATCCTCGGCGAGGGCTCGAACGGAGGGACGATAACCCATCCCTCCAGGGTGAGGGACCCCCTCTCGACCCTCGGGGCCATGATCCGTCTCCTCCGCCTTCCCGATCTGCCAGGCAAGCCCTCGCTTTTTCGCCTCTGGCTCGAAGCCTGTGGCAGAAAATCCGACTATATTGAAGACTACGATCTGGCCGATGTCATAGCCACCCTGCCTGCCTGGATCTCGACAAGCGTTTTCGAAGACAGAGCCGCGCTGCGGGTACGCAGCGACGACAAGGTAGAACTGAAGGCCCGCTACCGCGAGCTTTTCCTGGCCGAGTGGGAGAACCGCAAGGCTGAATTGCAGTGCCGCTACGGCATCGTCTCATGGAAAAGCTTTGCAACGAACGGCACCCGGGAAAAAGAGGTAGGGGATGATTTCGCCGCCTCCGGACAGGGAGGTTTGCGCATCGTCTTCTCGACGGCGGGAGGAGCGCCCAAGGCTTTCCTCTGGATGCGCGGCTCAGGCACCGAGCCTGTTTTCAGGATCATGGCCGATGTGGAAGGCGGCAGTCCCGCCGATGAGGAGTATTTTCTTTCCTGGCATACGGGCATTGTGCGCGCCGCCGATAAATGAAGCATCAAAAAAGGGAAGGTCTCTGCCTTCCCTTTTTTGCCGACTCCTATCTTCGACTCAATCGAGCATCAGCACGGGATTCTCGATAAAGGACTTGAGCGTCGCCATGAATCTGGCGGCGCAGGCTCCATCGACGACGCGGTGATCCGCGGTGATGCTGTACTCGATGAATTTTCGCGTCTCAAAACCGGAAGCTCCCTGAACCACCTTTTCTGATATCCTTCCAACAGCCAGAATGGCGGTCTGGGGCGGATTGATGATTGCCCTGAAGCGGGCGATGCCGAACATGCCCAGGTTGGACAGCGTGATAGTTCCGCCTTCATAGTCTTCGGAACTCAATGCCTTGTTCCTCGCTTTTTCGGCTATTGCCTTCATATCGATGCCGAGGTCCTTGAATCCGCGCGAGGCGCAGGCTCTCAGGACAGGTACCACCAAGCCTTCGCTCGTGTCGACGGCGACATTGACGTTGGCAATGGCATAGCTGCGGACCTTCCCTTCTCCAAGCCAGGTGGCATTGAGGAGGGGATGCCTTTCGGCCGCGGCGGCAAGAAGCTTGGCGAGGATGACGGTGAGGGATACAGGATCTCCGGCTTTCTTGAATCGATCCGCGAGACTCAGCATCTGTGCCGCATCGGCATCATCATAAAGGGTGAACTGAGGTATCGTCGTCCAGCTCTCCGTCATGCGTTCGGCAGCCACTCTCTGTATTCTGGAGAGAGATCTTTCAGTATTCGACTCAGTAGGCGCAGGGCTTCGCTGCGGCTCAAAGGCTGGTTTCACGGACGCCGCCTGCATACTGTCCGTCTTGGGCAGATCCCTGCCAAGCACGGCTCCCTCGGGTCCTGTCCCGCGCACTTCGGCCAGGTTGATTCCGAGCGATTCGGCTGACTGCCGGGCAAAGGGAGAGGCGAGCACAAAACCGTCGGATAAAACAGGCTTGGCCACAGCTTTAGCAGCCGGCTTCGCCTCAGGAGCGGACCAGGCTGCCTGAACTGATTGGGGAGCCGCTGGTTTAGCCACTGCCACTCCCGGTGCCGCAGTCACCTTTTCCCCAGGCGCGGCGATGGTTGCTACGATCGTGCCTACAGGCACGGTCACCATCTCTTCCACGAGAATGGAGGCCAGGATTCCATCACCCTGGGCTTCTACATCGACAGTAGCCTTGTCGTTCTCAACGGCGAAGATCACTTCGCCCCTTACCACCGCATCGCCTTTCTTCTTCTTCCATTCGGTGATGAGTCCTTCCTTCATGGTCAGCCCCAATTGGGGCATCATTACTTCCAATGCCATGGTTCAGCCCTCCCTGTAGAGAACTGTCCGTACAGCCTTCTTGATATCTTCCTGGTTGGCCGCGATGAATTTCTCCAGCACGGAACTGAAGGCAATGGGCAGGTTCTTGGCGCCAACGCGCAGAACAGGGGCGTCGAGCGAAAAGAAGGCCTTCTCCTGTATCTGGGACGCGATTTCGGCGCCCAAGCCACCCGTCACCACGGCTTCGTGCGCGATAACACAGCGGTGCGTCTTTTTCACAGATTCCAGAACAGTCTGCATATCCAGCGGTTTTAGGGTGAGAAGGTCTATCACCTCGACGGAAATTCCTTCCTTCTCGAGTTCCATAGCCGCTTCCTCACACTTCTGCACCATCAACGAATAGGTGACGATGGTGACGTCCTTGCCCGGCTTCCGGATCTCCGCCTTGCCGATGGGGGTCAGGTATTCTTCTTCAGACACCGGTCCTTTCTGGGGATAGAGAACCTTGTGCTCGAAAAATATCACCGGATCGTTCTGGCGGATTGCCGACTTGAGGAGTCCCTTGGCCGTCGCCGGGCTCGAGGGCGCGATGACGATGAGGCCAGGGATATTCTGCAGCCAGCCCTCGACGCTCTGGCTGTGTTGCGCCGCCGCCGAATTGATGATGCCGTCAGGCGCCCTGATGACGAGGGGAATGTTGGCCTGGCCTCCGAACATGTAACGGTTCTTGGCTATCTGATTGACCAGTTCGTCGAAAGCGACGCCGATGAAGTCGGCGAAATGCATGTCGGCGACGGGGCGGGTACCCGTGAGAGCCGCGCCAAGGGCCGCGCCCACTATCATCGTCTCGCTTATGGGTACATCGCGCACCCTGCCGGGGAATTCATCGGGGAGGCCCTTGAACTGGCCGAAAATGCCGCCCTGGCGGCAGATATCCTCGCCGTAGACAAATACGGTCGGATCCCTGCGCATCTCTTCCTGCATGGCCTCGAGCGTGGCCTGAGAAAAAGTTATTGTCCTCATTTGACCACCTCCGGGAATTCCCTGGGAGAGAAGGAGAAGAGATCATTGTAGGCGTCTTCCTTCTCGGGCAGTGGGCTATCATCGGCGTATTTCTCGCCTTCTGCCACTTCGCGCGCGGCATCGGTCTTGATGGCCTCGACACCTGCCTCGTCTATGATTCCTTTTCCTTGGAGGTAGGAGGCAAACCGTTTGATAGGGTCGTCTTCGGTGAAGTGCTTCTGCACCTCCTCCTTCGTCCTGTACTTTTCCGGATCGCCCACAAAATGTCCCTTGATGCGATAGGTCAAGCATTCGAGGAGTGCGGGCCCCTTGCCTTTGCGCGCCGCTTCCACAAGGGCGGCGGCCGCGTTGTAGACTTCGATGACATTGTTGCCATCGACCGTATATCCCTCGATGCCATAGCCCTTGGCTCTGTCGGCAACCCTGTGCGCCGAAGTGGCGTAGGCTGTGGGCGTCGTGGATGCCCACTGATTATTCTCGTTGACGAAGAGCACGGGCAACTTCCAGACGGCTGCCATGTTGAGGGCTTCGTGGAAGGTACCGCGATTGGAGGCGCCGTCGCCAAAGAAACAGACGGCCACCTGGTCGGTCTTCTTGATCATCGAAGACATACCTGCGCCGACAGCGATGTTGAAGCCACCACCCACGACGCCATTGGCTCCCAGCATTCCCACCGAGAAATCGGCAATGTGCATCGAGCCGCCTTTGCCCTTGCAGTAGCCGGTAGTCTTGCCGAAAAGCTCAGCCATCATCCGATTGATCTGGGCACCCTTGGCGATCGCGTGGCCATGCCCTCGGTGTGTCGAGGTAATCCAGTCCTTTTGGGTGAGATTGGCCATAACTCCCGAGGCTATCGCTTCCTCGCCGATATAGAGATGGACAAAGCCGGGGATTTTCCTGTTGAGGAAAAGCTCTTCAACCCTCGATTCGAAGGTGCGAATTCGGATCATGGTCGAGAGAAGACCGATCATTTGATCCTTGGATAAGTCCGCGAATTTATTCGGGAATTCTCGTTTTTGAAACGGCATAGATTCCTCCCTTGATAGTGATGCAATTCCTGTGCCGAGATGAGCCAATACATCGGATTTTCAGTTTTCGCAGACTTTTTCAGATGGACAATGCCGACATTGCGTAAAAAAGTCGTTGTGGGTTTCACTGTTCAGCGAAAAATCTGTCGTAAAGAAGCATCGAATCTCGAAATTGCGTCGTCTAATTTTTAAAAAAACTTTGACTGCTCCAAAATATGACACTATAATAATCCAGCTGTTACAAAGTGAGGCAATGATAATGCAGTTGTGGACCAACACGTCCAATGTCGTCTACCTCAACCTGGACGATACAGTGACAGGCGAAGCCAGCCTCATGACCTTCGCTTCCGAACCGATCTTCAAGGCTCTGACCGATTCCATGACAGAAGGGATACTGGTGATCGACAGGGAAGGAAAGATTCTCCATATCAACAAGCAAGGAGCTCTCATTCTGGGACAGGACCAGCAGTGGGCTACCGGCCGCCATGTGACGGAAATAGTCGATTTTCGTCCTGTCATACTCGAAGTCCTCAAGAGCGGCCAAGGCTATCTTGAGAAGGAAGTCTATATACAAAGCCCCTCAAGGGGCAGGCTTCGCTTTGTGAAGTCAGCCATTGTGCTGAAGGATGAAAAATCCAGGCTCATCGGCGTCATTGATTCATTCCGGCTCGTGAATACGATAAATAAAATAATGCCGAAGCCAAGCGGCTCGAAAGCAAAATTTACCTTTTCCGACATCATAGGCCAGGAACCGGTGTTTCTGGAGGCGCTCAATCTATCCCGCATCGCCGCCCAAAGCGATGCCGGCGTTCTCATCGAAGGGGAGAGCGGGACAGGCAAAGAGATGTTCGCCCACGCCATCCATCAGGCAAGCGCGCGTGCATCGGGTCCTCTGGTTCTGGTCAACTGCTCGAGCCTTCCCCGTTCGCTCATCGAAAGCGAACTCTTTGGCTACGAATCCGGCTCCTTTACCGGAGCCAGGAAGGAAGGCTTCCCCGGCAAGTTCGAGCAGGCGAACGGCGGTACTATCGTACTCGACGAGATCGCTGAGCTGCCTTCCGACATGCAGGCGAAACTGCTCCGAGTTCTCCAGGACCTTACATTCACAAGGCTGGGCGGAACCAAAGCCATCACCGTCGATACGAGGGTAATAGCTTCGACAAACAAGAACCTCATCGAGGAAATCAGGAAGGGCAATTTCAGAGAAGACCTTTATTACCGGCTGAATGTGCTCTGCGTCCATCCGCCATCGCTGCGCGAACGTCTGGACGACATCCCCATACTCGTTTCCCATTTTGCCATCAAGAACGCTCTCCATCATGGAAAGGCTGTCCCCGAAATCGACAGGGAAGTGCTCTCGGCGTTCAGGGAGTATCCTTGGCCGGGAAATGTTCGAGAGCTTGAGAATGTCATCGAGAGAGCCATCATCATATCGAAGACGAATCGCATAACGATGCGCGAACTTCCCGACTATATCTACAGCAATATTCAGCACAAGCATTCAGAGGAAAAATCCGCTGTTGTCATTGAAGATGCCCTTGACCTGGAAAGCGTCGAAAAAAACCAGATCCTGAAGATCCTCAAGGAAGTGGAAGGTAACATTTCCATATGCGCCAAGCTATTGGGCATAAGCAGGAACACGCTCTACAGGAAGATGAAGCAGTACGCTCTCTGATGGAGTGGCGCCGGTCTCCCCGGGCCGGAAATGCCGAAGAAAGCCGCCCGGCATGACGGGCGGCTTTCTTATTGATGGGATTCCCGTCCTTTCGTCAGAATCGCGGCGTGTAGAGCCCCGCCGAAACTGGCAGCCACAGCGAGAGCTGGGGAATCAGCGTGATCAGGACGAGGGCCGCGATCGAGACCAGCACCATTGGAATGGCGTACTTGACCATCTCGTCGTTGATGTTGCTTTTGATGATGTTCGACGTGACATAGAGGTTGACCGCCACCGGTGGCGTTATCTGGCCTATGGCAAGGGCAATGACCATGACTACGCCAAAATATAGGGGATCGATGCCCAGCTTGAGGATGACTGGAAGTATGATCGGCATGAAGACATAGGTGATCGAAATCGCGTCCAGGAACATGCCTGCGATCAGCATCACCACGTTGACGAGCATTATGAAGACAAGGGGGTTGGAAGTCAGGTTCTGCACGAGCTGGGCTGCCGCGTCAATGACGCCCAAAGTCGAGGCTGACCATGAGAAAATGCCTGCCATCGCCACGACGAACATGACGACGGCAGAGCCTGCAACGGTGTCGGAAAGGGCAGAGATGAGAACGTCGAGAGTGATCGTCCTGTACACGAAGAGGCCGACGAAAAGGGCGTAGAATACGCCCATGATGGCCGATTCCGTTGGGGTCGCGATGCCGGCGTAGATTGATCCAAGGATTATCACGGGAGCAAGGAGGGACCAGAATGCGCCCAAAAAAGCTTTGCCAATTTCCTTCAGGCTCCCTCGTTCCGATATGCCCCTGAAATCTTTCTTCTTGGAGGTTGCATAGACCATGAAAATCAGGAAGCAGCCAACGATAATGCCGGGAATGACGCCTCCCAAGAAGAGCGCCCCGACGGAGACATCGGTGAGGTTACCGTAGACGATGAAGGCGATGCTTGGGGGAATTATGATGGAGAGTCCCGCTCCCGAGGCTATTGTTACCGCTGAGAAGTATTTGTTGTAGCCCTGTTTTATCATGGAGGGGATGAAAACGAGACCGAGTGCGGCGGCCGTCGCTGGACCCGATCCAGAAATTGCCCCCCAAAAAATACAGGTTACGACAGCCGCGATGGCGAGTCCGCCCGTGGCCCTTCCGACGACCAGGATGACGAACTTGGAGATGCCGTCGACGATCTTGGCCTTCTCCATCAGCACGCCGGCCAGGATGAAGAAGGGAATGGCCACGAGAGGGAACTTCGAAATGTTCGATTCGAAGTTGCGCGATATCATCGCCGTGCCTAGGTCGAATTGGAAGATCGCGCCCATGGCTGCCGTCGCCAGGGAAAGACCGATCGGAGTGCCGATGATTATAAGGACTATGAAAATGCCGAAGACTATGAGACCTGCCATCATTTCCCCCCTTCAGCATTACCGATATTGGCTTTCGTGGAAGAATTTTCCCTGATTCCCTTCAAGGCTCCCGAGATGATTTCCTTGAGAATAAACAGGGAAAAAATCGGTGTACCAAGGCTGTAAATCCAGGTGGGAACTCCGAGAGATTCGGAGGTCGTATGGTAGAAGGTCATGTTCTTGTAGATTTCCCTGCAGGAATTGAAGATAAGAAAGGAGAACACTCCGATGCCGATCAGCCCGGACACCGCGATGGAAATCCGTTTGAGCTTGGGTGAGAACCGGTCATAGAGGTTGGTCATCTGGAGGTTCGTGCCCCTGCGGAAGGCCATCGCTATTCCCAGGAGGGTTATCCAGACGAAAAGGCTGATGGTAATCTCCTCGCTGAATGCCAGACTCGCACTGAAAAAGTACCTATTGATGACATTGACGAAGGTGATGAGCGCCATCACCGCGAGGAAGAAGGCGCCCAGCAGCTCATCGAGGTGGAATTTTTTCTTATCTGCCATTATGTGCTCCGGATAGGTGAAACCTTCGTCATGCCCATGGGGATGGAGCGAAGATTTGGCTCCAAAATGGAACCCGCGGAAGGACATGAGTCCTTCCGCGGATCTGGTGATGTTGGCTGCCTGGTCTCGCTATTTCATGTCGGCAATGGCGGCTTCATAGATAGACTTTCCGATCTGGGGTACCCATTTGTCGTAGATGGGAGCCAGCTTGTCCTTGAAAACCTGGATCTGGGCGGGGCTGAGATCGGTAATGACCATGCCCTTGGCCTTGGCCATGGCATATGCATCCACCGGGGTCTCTCCAAACTTGGTCTTGAGCAGATTGGCGGACTTGGTTCCGTCGAGGTATGCCCTGGCCAGGGCTACCTGATACTCGGCGGCTTCATAGA
>PGXP01000286.1 GCA_002839205.1 Spirochaetae bacterium HGW-Spirochaetae-9 | reverse complement strand
TGAAGAAGGATTCCCCCAGCGGGACCGCACTTATGTTGGCGGATTCCATCAATGCGGTCAGAATCAACAAATTGCGCTACGTCTGCGGCCGTGAAGGTGCCGATACGCTCCGCAAGTCGGATGAATTGGGAATCCACTCGCTGCGTGGAGGAACGATAGTCGGCCAGCATGAAGTGACATTCGCCGGCCAGGACGAGATCATATCGATCGGCCACCAGGCCTTCTCACGCCAAGTATTCGCGACAGGAGCCATAGCTGCGGCAGCCTATATCGTTCGGCAGAAACCCGGGATCTATTCGATGCAGGATATGATACACGAATCGAGCGCGGTGACCACCCTCTACACCTATCCCGAGGAAGTCCTGGTTTCCTTGGAAGACCTTCCCCGCGACATGTCCGTGATTTCCCATTTGTATGGCGTTTTGGCAGAGAATGATGTGTTTATCGATATGATCAGCCATACGGGTGCGACGAATGGACATTTGTCGGTTTCTTTCACGATCAATGCGAAAGACCAGGTGAAGACAGAGGCATTGCTCAGGGAATTGGTTGCGACACATGACGGTGTCCATCTGGGAATTGTGGACAACATCACCAAGTTGACGGTCGAAGGTCCGGGTATGGAATTCCAGTCCGGTGTCGCCTACCGGGTGTTCTCCTGCATGGCCAAAGCCGGAATTCCGATACTTGCGGTTACTACGTCGGAGAGCAAGATTTCCTATATCTCTCCGACGAGCGACGTCGATCGGGCGGTGGCGATAATCAAGAAAGAGTTCGGTATCTGATTAGTCGGTAGCCAACCGCTGCATGTTCACCACCTGCTCGTAGTATCCATTCGGGTAGGTGGCATGCACTACTGCGGTCCTGTCGTTCTTCTTGATCTTGACCACACGCAATACCGTACCGTCACAGACATCCTGTCCAAGCCTATCGACCATCCTGATCGTTTGACCCTCCACCGGCAAAGGAACGTACTCATAGGGGAAGGCGATATAGGCCAAGTTCTCCTTGAACGTATGCTTTTTCAAATATATCGCCAGACCGGGACATGCGGCGACGCATATGCCACATCCATTGCACTTGTCCAGATCCACTATCGGCAGATTCGTGATCTCATCGCCGACAATAATGGCATGTTGAGGACAAGCAGTCTCGCAAGGATTGCAGGGAATGCCTTCGATACACTCGATCACAGCAGCGAGAGCCCGTCTATCCTCGGCCGGCAACTGGTAGCAGGGGCTGGCGTGCAATTCAGCCAGATTCGGCGCACCGGAGACTTTCAATCCTTTATCGTCACTCGTGGTATGTTCCATACTATTCATCCTCTCGTTTGCGCCATTATCGCGGCTTTCGCATCACGTCGCTTCTGTCCGAACAATCCGGAACGCAGGGCAAGCATCCGTTGCTCGGCGGCCTTGAATCCAACCTCGTAGACCTGTTCGGCAACGTATCCGAGCGAGTGGGCGGCAGACAATCCGGCCATCCTCCCCTCTTCCATGGCTGTGCTCGCCTCTTCGACTCCGGAAATATCGCCGGCGATATAGATACTCGGTATGCTGGTGCGCATGCTTGCATCGTGCCAAGGCACCATACCTCCCAACAACGGGCTGTACAACGGCTCACACCCGGCGGCAAACGCCAACTCCACCAACGGAGTCAATCCTGCGGCGATACAGATGGTATCGACATCGAGCACCTTCTCGGTTCCGGGAATCGGTTGCCACTTGTCGTCGATCTGTAC
>PGXP01000285.1 GCA_002839205.1 Spirochaetae bacterium HGW-Spirochaetae-9 | reverse complement strand
GGATGGACTGAGGTCCACAATACCGCCCGATAGAGAGGTCCAGGATCAGGTGAATAGAGTAGTGGCACGAATTCCCAGGATTCTACTCCTGCTTCCACCGATCCTATTGGTGATCGGCTTCCTATTGGTGCCTATCGTACATCTTTTGACCAAAGGGTTGGGTTCGGCTTTGACAGCAGCCGAACCCTTGCCCGCATATCTGTGGCCCCATTTGCTCAATGTGACGAAAAACACCTTTATCCTCGGTTCCCTCGCGACCTCGATTTCCCTGCTGGTCGCCTTGCCGCTTGCTTTCCTGCTGGTGCGGACCAATGTATTCGCTTCCCGCTTCTGGCTATCGCTGTTGACCATCCCCATGATCACTCCACCGTTCATCATGGCATTCGCTGTGCTTTCGTTGTATGGCCGAAGCGGCATCGTATCGCTGTTGTTCCAGCGCATCGGTGTATTCTTTCCCCATATTTTCGGACTCCCCGGACTCCTGATCAACCAATTGATCGTCTCGATACCGTATGCGACCTTCATTATCGCCGCCGGATTGCAGGGAGTGCCAAGGCATATCGATGAGACGGCGGCTTCCTTGGGGACTTCGAATATGCGTGTCCTGTTCGACCTCACCATCCCGTGCATCTCTCCGCATATCATCATCTCCGGACTCATGATTTTCCTCATGGCTATCGGAGATATCGGTGGTCCGTTGGTGATTGGAGGCGGTTATGCGGTACTTTCATCGGAAATCTATACGAATTTCCTCTCACTGTTGAACGATGAACGCGTCGCCTTGATATTCAGCCTATGGATCATATTGCTGTCGTTCCTGCTATTGGCAGTCGTCAATCGTCTGATCAGGTCCACAACCCGTGAATACCGCAGGGGGCTTTTTCCCGTGGTGTATCGGTTGGGAACCTTCCGGGTACCCGCGACCGTGTTTGTTGTGATTGTCTTCGTGCTGTTGCTGGCACCATTTCTCATGACATTGGTGCAATCGTTCATCACAATCTGGAGTTACGACCTGTTGCCCCAGGGCTGGACCCTGTTGAATTACAAGAGGGTGTTCAAGACACCCGGAATGCTGCTCGACACCTTGCGCATGTCGGTGTTGGCAACCTCTGTGATTGTGTTTTTCGGGCTCGTCCTGGGACACACCATGTACTTCAAGCGGGCCTGGCGGTTCATCGACTATATTCTGGTGATTCCGTTCGTCCTTCCCGGTATCGTGTTGGCGGTCGGGGTCTTGGGTGCCTATGCGGGATTCTTTCCCCAAAACCATCCCATTCCATTCTATACCCTGTTGTTGTTTACCATAATCGCCCGCCGGTTGCCTTTCAGCCTGAAGACCCTCGAAGCGGGATTCCTTGTTGCCGATTCCCGGAGGGAGGAGGTCGCAAGAAGCCTGGGGAGCAACCAATTGACATCATTTCTCCACATCACGCTGCCCCAAATGAAATCATTCATCTTTGCCGCATTCATAATCGGTTTGGTGAAGACTTCCACCGAATTGTCTGCATCACTCATATTGGCTCCACCCAACTGGAAGAGCCTGTCGCTGGGAATCATGCATTTCATCGACCAGGGCCAACTCTCGATGGCCGCCGCCCTCAGCATCATGTTGGTTGCGGTGGTAGGGTTGGGGACCGCACTGGTCGCCTTCTGGTCGCAGAAACCGGTGGGGGTGGAGCAGAAGCAATCGCACGATGCCCTTGAACGGTTGATTCTCGGCAGGACTCCCATGGCGCTCTATGAGGGTTCCG
>PGXP01000028.1 GCA_002839205.1 Spirochaetae bacterium HGW-Spirochaetae-9 | reverse complement strand
CGAGCCTCGTTGGCCCTATCCGCTACGCCGACTGGCTGGGCCAGCCTCGCAGGGGGGCTTTCTCCCTCTTCTCCGTATCGCCCGGCTCCATGAGCCTGGCTGATATGCGCGCTTCGCCCTATCTTGAGCCGGTGATGTTCTCTGACTTCAGGCTGGATGCCGTCACGGGCGATTTTGGGGCCGAAATCAGGCTGGCCTACTGGTTCGACGGGCAGAAACGCGTTCCGGTGACGGGCGGATCCATCTCGGGTTCGGTCGCTGAATTCAGATCGACCATGCGGCGCTCTACCGAACGCGCCCTGGCCAGCCGTTCCCTCTGTCCCAAGGCTATCCTCATCGATGGCCTTTCGGTGACGGGCATCGCCTGATCAGCGGACGGCCTTGAGCAAGGCCTCAACCTTGTCCGTTTTCTCCCAGGTAAAGCCTTCCCGGCCGAAATGGCCGTAGGCCGCCGTCGCCCGGTAGATGGGATTCTTGAGCTGGAGGCTGTCGATTATGCCGCGCGGCGACAGATCGAAGACCTTGGCGACGGCGGCTGCGATAGCCGCCTCGTCCGCCGTAGCCGTTCCGAAGGTGTCGACGAGGACGGACACAGGCTCGGGGACGCCGATAGCGTAGGCGAGCTGCAGCTCGCAACGCTTGGCCAGCCCCGCCGCCACGATATTTTTCGCCACGTAGCGGGCCATGTAGGCAGCCGAGCGGTCAACCTTGGAAGGATCTTTGCCCGAAAAAGCTCCCCCTCCATGCCTGCCCATGCCGCCGTAGGTATCCACGATGATCTTGCGTCCCGTCAGCCCCGTATCGCCCGCCGGTCCGCCCACTACAAAACGACCCGTGGGATTGATGAAGTAGCGGGTGTCCGGATCGAGAAGACCGGTCGGTTCCAGCACCGGCTTCAATATTCTTTCGATGAGGGTCGAACGGATTTCCTCGTAGGCGAGGGGGCTGCCCGAGGCGTTCAGCTCATCGTGCTGCTGGGACAGGACAACGGCCGCGATCCGCACGGGCTTGTGACCGTCGTACTCTATCGTTATCTGGCTTTTGGCGTCAGGTCGCAGCCACTTGATTTCCTTGGCCTTCCGCACCCGCGCCGCTTCCTTCAGGACCTTGTGGGCCAGAGTTATGGGCGCGGGCATCAGCTCGGGAGTCTCGACGCAGGCGAAGCCGAACATCATGCCCTGGTCGCCCGCGCCTTGCTTGCCCTCGTACTCCTTGAGCCCGTGGCCTTCGACGCCCTGGGCTATGTCGGGCGACTGGTTGTGGATCGAGTTGAGGACGGCCATGGACTCCCAGTCGATGCCATAGTCGGGGTTGTCGTAGCCGATCTCGCGAACCACTTTTCGGGCTACGTCCTGGATATCGACATAGGTGCGCGTCGTTATCTCGCCGCCGACGAGGACGAGGCCGGTGGTGGCGAAGCATTCGCAGGCTACCCTGGAGTGTCTGTCTTTTTCGAGGCAGGCGTCGAGGACGGCATCGGAAATCTGGTCGCAGAGCTTGTCGGGGTGACCTTCGGACACGGATTCGGAGGTGAAGGGACGCAGGGATGGGGACATTTGACCCTCTTTAGCGTGAATTTCTTACCCGCCCGCAATTTGGCGAACTCGGCGGGACCGATCCCGGCAGGAAAACTTCCCCGGGTCTTCGGCTTGAAGGCAAGTCTAGTGATCCAGCCCGAAAGAGTCAATCGAGCCTGACGAACCTGTTGGCGCTTGGCGATTCTGTTGTCATGCCCTTCTGTCCATCTCCTCTTTGCGTCTCCTCATGCGCCTAAAATAGAGGGCGAAGGAGAGGGAAAGGATGATCCCCGCACCAGCGCTCCATTGCAGCCACAGAGGGGAGCCTCTTGGCGCTGAGTCTACCCGAGGGCTCCATGCCCCGGCTAAAACCGTGCTGGATAAAATCGCCGCGAACAGAAGAGCCCAGCCGAAAGGAAGGATAGCTCCCACCTTTCTCGGCGCGAATCCTGAGAAAGCCGTCGCGGCCGGGACTCGGTTTCCGATCGTCCAGGCAAGGATGGCCGCCCCGGCCACGATAAAAATCGCCGGGACATTTCCCGAAGACCAAAGCCCAAATCCCAGGACGAATACCGTGACCTCTCCAGCGATCATTGACGCCAGTGCGCCGATCGCGCTTGCCTTCTTCGAATAAAATATTCCGAACAAGGTGGGAAAAAGCGCCGCATAGCCCAAGAAGCTCGCCTTGTTGAGGAAGGCGAGGATATCCGCGGGCGGGAAGAAAGAGAGAACCGCGCTAAATGCTGAAATAGCATAGATTAAGGGCGCGGCGCTGGTGGCAGGCATCTTAGCCTCCTTGGCGATTATGGAGGCGAGAGCGAGGAGCTGGGAATCCATGGTGGAAACCAGGGCAGCCAGCGGGGCGAGGACGAAAACCCCCGAAAGCGTGGGGCCTACCGCCTTCACCGCCGCTAAAAGCCAGACTTTGTCCGTTTCCGCGCCGGAAAGCCCTGGCACAAGACCCAAGCCCAGCACTCCCGTGCCAATGGTGAGAAAAAAGAGGCTTGTGGTCACCAAAGGGTAGGCAACTACGCTCTTTTCAAGGGCACCCTTGCCGGAAGCAGCGAGGAACCGCTGGCCTAATTGCGGAAACACAGGGTCCGCCATGAACCAAAGCAAGTAATAGCCAAGAAGTTCCGGCGCTGGCATGCTCTGCGCACCGGGGCCGGCGGTGTTTCCTGCCCCAATGGCGCCGCCTGCCACGCCCGCGGCGGAAGCAGCGCGGCGCACCAGAACCCATACAGCCAATGCGATGCCGAAAAGGATTATTCCGTTGAAGACATCTGTCTTGGCCAGAGACTTAAGCCCTCCCCTGGCAGTGTACAGAGCGATAAGGGCGGCCACTCCCAAAGCCCCGAACCTATAGGGCACTCCGAAGGCAGTCTCAAGAAGGTAGCCTGCTGCTATGGGCTGGAGAGCCAAATAAGGCAGTGTGAATAAAATAAGAAAAAACGCAAACACCTTCGCCGCCGCGTCGGATCCCAGTCGATCCCTGACCGCATCCACGGCGCTAAGCCATCCTCGGGCTGCTCCTTCTTCACGCAAAGGCGAGCCTACAAGATACATGCCCAAGGCCATGAAACCAGTTCCGAAGGCCATGGCGGGATAGAAGGCGTAGCCCATCCGATATCCCGCGCCTGCCAGACCCAAGACCGTAAAAGCAGAAAAATTCGTTGCGGCCAAGGTGAGAAACAGAGGTATCCAGGAGAGGCTTCTGCCGCGCAGGAAGAATTCTTCCAGGCTGGAGGAGCGGCGTGAGCCGCGGCGGAATCCAAGAGCAAAAATAAAAGCTACATAAAGGATTAGGACGGCGATGCCAAAGTACGCTGCAGGGATGGTCTTCATCAGGCCTCCGGGCGCGCGACCGGGATGGCCTTACGGGAAGGCCTGGCATAGCCCGCGGCAATGATGGGAATCTGAAAGCGGACTCTAGCAAAGATACAGGAGTGGGTCAAGTGAGAAATGGGCCAGCCCTATCGACAGAGCTCGCGCGGCCGAACACATTTCATTGCGCCTTCGACTGTTCCGATACTCTATAGATGCGGAGCTTTCTCTTCCTTTTCGCCGCGGTACTCATCGGCATTCAGGCAGGCGCCCCTGTATGGGCAACGCCGGGCGAGTTGCCCATTCCCACCCTGTCGCCGGCAAAAACACGCGACACCATACTCCGCTTCGCCGACAGGCTTATCGGCACTCCCTATGTTTTCGGCGGCGAAAGCGAGAAGGGTCTCGACTGCTCGGGCCTCGTCTTTCTCGTCTTCAAGGAAGCTACCGGCCACACAGTACCGCGAACCGTCGATACCCTGGGGGCTTGGGTCCTCGCGATACCGAAGAAGGAACTCAAACCGGGCGACCTCGTCTTTTTCGAGCTGGACAAGCCTGCCGCACAGAATACATCGAGTGCCGCCATCTCCCCATCGGCAGCCGACCATGTGGCCATCTACGAGGGCGATGGCTATTTTCTCCACGCAGCAAGCGCAGGCAGCCGAAGGGGCGTGATCCGGAACTCCCTCGACGAGCCGGCCTGGTCGAAGCGTTTCCTTTTCGCCGGGCGTATCGTATCGGCCTCACCCCTCTCCGGCTTGGCATTCGAGGCGAGCCTAACGGCCATCCTGGATGCCGAAGCCCTCCTGGGCAGCCTTGCTCCCGCGATCGAACTCAGAGGCGGCGGCATCAGCTTCGCCGCGACCCTTCCTGTCATGAGGAATTTTTCATGTGGCCTGCGAAGCCGCATCGAATGGGACGAACTACTCGGCACCCTCCGCATTCCCCTGGAGCTGGTGCTTGGCCAGAATACCGGCTTCTCGATATTCGCCGGCCCGGCCCTCACCTTGGGTGATCCCAGCCTGCCCGCCTCGGCATCGGAGCCCGCGCGCGGCTATGAAGCCCCTGCCTCCTGGATCGCCTCGGCGGGCATCCGCTGGTCAGCGCCCATGCTCCGCTCGGGAGCCTCGGGCGCGGGGCTTTTCTCCGAGCTCCGCTTCAGTCGCTATCTTCCCCTGCCCGGCCTGCCTGAGGACCTCGAGGCCGACCGCAGGGCTACCATCAGCCTGGCCATGGGCCTCCGCTTCCGCAGCACCCGCTACTAGCCTCAGCCCCATGACCACTTGAAACATGCACGATACTGAACAAAAAAGGCGGCCATCGAGAGGATACATCCTCGACAACCGCCTATTCGGCACCAAATCAGGCTTCTTTCAGAGCGGCCTGATGTCTAGGCCATTACGGGAACCTTCTTCTTCTCGCCCATAACGTCCGTCTCAAGGAGCTTGTATGCGTGGGTCGGGCATTTTGCCACGCAGACGCCGCAGGAGGTGCACTTCGAATAATCGGTGACGGGAATGCCATTCACCATCGTGATGCACTTCTCGGGGCACTGCTTGACGCAGATCTCGCACTTGATGCAGCCCGTCTTGCAGGTCTTCATCACGTTCGCCTTGATCACGTTCCTGTTGGAGCAAAGGACGATCGATCCCTTCTTGCCTCGCGGCACGAGGGTGAAAAGCTTCTGCGGGCACTCGGTCACACACATGCCGCAGCCTGTGCAGTTTTCGTAGTTCACGTGGGGCAGGCCGTCCTCGCCCATCTCGAGGGCGTCGAACTTGCATACTGTCACGCAGTCGCCCAAACCCTGGCAGCCCCATGAGCAGGCTTTCAGGCCGCCCGTCGAAAGCTTGGCGGCGCGGCAGGTCTTGATGCCCACATAGTCGCCCTTCGAAACGGCCAGATCTTTCGTGCCCTGGCAGAGCAGCACCGTGACGAGATCCTCGGCCGCGGCGTTTACGCCCATGATCTGCGAAACGGCTTCGGCCGTGGAGGCGCCGCCAGCCGAGCACTTTGTCGTGGGCGCGCGGCCCATCGCCACGGCCTCGGCGTACCCGTCGCAGCCAGGAAATCCACAGCCGCCGCAGTTGGCGCCCGGCAGGGCCGCGCGCACTTCGTCGATCTTGGGATCGCGCTCTACATGGAATTTTTTCTGGAAAAAGCCCAGGGCAACGCCCAGCACAAAGGCCAGTATCGCCGCGAAAACAATCGTTATCAGAATGACTGTCATTTTCCTTCCCCTATTTTATGAGCCCGGAGAAGCCCATGAAAGCCACGCCCAGCAGACTCGAAGCGATAAAGAGAATTGGCGTTCCCTGGAGGAACTTCGGCACAGGGCTCGTCTTTATCCTGTCGCGCACGCCCGCAAGGAGCACCATCGCCAGGAGGTAGCCCAGCGATACGCCGACCGAGTACACGATCGACTGGATGAAGCTGTATTTGTACGAAATGTTCTCGAAGGTGACGGCGAGAATGGCGCAGTTGGTGGTGATCAGCGGCAGGTAGATGCCCATGGCCGCGTAGAGGCCGGGAATATTCTTCTTCAGGTAGAACTCGACCAGCTGCACGAGACTCGCGATGACGAGGATGAACACCAGGATCTGGAGGAACTCCAGCCCGAGGGGAAGAAGGACAAAATGATAGAGAGGCCAGGTAGCCGCCGTCGCGAGGACGGTGACGAAGGTGACGGCGAAGCCCATGCCGACCGACTGGCCTACGTCATTCGTCATCCCCACATAGGAGCAGAGGGCCAGAAATCGCATGAGGACGACGTTGTTCACGAGCAGGGCAACGAGGAATATTTTCATCAGATCCATTATGCACGCTCCTTGGCCGTTTTCTGCATCCTGTTCTTGAGCCAGATGTTGAACGAGATGAAGAGGCCGAACACCAGGAATCCGCCCGGCGGCAGGATGAAGAAGAGGATGGGCTGGTAGGATTGGGGCATCACCTGCATTCCGGCGAAAGTCCCGTTGCCGAGAAGTTCGCGGACAGCCGCTATGCCCACCATTACCCAGGTATAGCCCAGGCCCATGCCGAAGGAATCGAAGATCGCCGGCATCACTTTCTGCTTGGAGGCGAAGGCTTCCACGCGTCCCATGATGATGCAGTTGACGACGATGAGGGGTATGAAGACGCCCATGCTCTTCGAGAGTTCGGGGAAGTAGGCCTTCATCACGAGATCCACCATGGTGGTGAAGGCCGCGATGATGATGATGAAGATCGGCATTCGCGCCGATGAGGGAATCGCCTTCCTGAACAGGGAGATGAAAATCTCCGAGAAGAGAAGGACGAAGGTCATGGCCAGCCCCATGCCGATGCCGTTGGCCACGCTGGAGGTGACGGCGAGGGCGGAGCAGAGTCCTATCATGAGCATGAGCAGGGGGTTTTCGTAGATGATGCCCTGCTTGAAGGTTTTCCAGAGGCTTTTCATGTCACTTCCCTCCCTCTATCGTCGAGTTCTCGAGCCAGAGCACCGCGGCATCGGCCGAGCTCTTCACGATGCGCGTCAGGGCTTTCGAGGTGATGGTAGAGGCGGTGATCGCCACGACATCGTTCTTGACCTCGAAAGGGTCGGTGACGAATTTGCCCGAAAACTGGCCGGGGAAGGTTGTCTTCTCGGCCTTGTTCACATAGTAGCCTTCGTTCTTGGCATTGGCGCCAAGGCCTGCCGTATCGTTGAGCTCGAGCACGCGGACGCCTGCGATGCTCCTGTTGAGCTGAACGCCAACGAGGAGTGTGGCTTGGCCGCCGTAGCTGGCGCCCGAAGCCTTTATCGCCACGCCCAGGGGCGCTGCGGCGCTCTTTGCGAGCATGGCGCTCTGGAACTTCACCTCGGGATTGTCGGAGATTACCGAAGCGCTTATATCCTCGAAGGTTTCGCCTTCAGGAAAGAGCTCCTTCAGCGATGCCGTGAGGGCTATCTGGTCCTGTGCTTCAATCTGTGGCTTGGTGATGGCGTACACTACAGCGAGGCTCGCGCAGGCGGCCACCGCAAAAAGGGCCAGCACAAAGCCGAGTTTGGCTATGCTCTTCATTTGCCTGCCTCCTTGGAAGGTTTCGCAGGCTTCACGGGAGGCACAAAGCCATACTTCTTTACCCTGATCTTGTTGAGGAAGGGAGTGATGATGTTCATGATGAGAATCGCGTAGGTTACACCCTCGGGGAATCCGCCGAATTTTCGTATGATCACCGTTATTGCGCCGATACCGACACCGAATATAGCCTGTCCGACGGGAGTAAGTGGCCTTGTCGAATAGTCGCTGGCCATGAAAAAGGCGCCGAACACCACACCGCCCGTCAAAAGGGAAAAGAGGGGATTCATGCCCAGGAGCCAGGCGAAAACAAAGGTCGAAGCCAGCATAGCGGCGGGAACTATCCACTGCACCACGCCGATGGCGATGAGAAAAAGCCCGCCCAGAAGGATGAGAAGGATGGAGCTTTCACCGAGGGAGCCCGAACGGTAACCCATGAAGAGCTGGCGCATGAAGGAACCTGAATCCGATGCCCCGAAGTAGGCGGCGACGTCGGCCAGGTTTCCGCCCTGCTTCATGAGGGCGAGGGGGGTGGCGGTGCTGGTGGCGTCGGCGGCCAGAGCGAGGCCGTTGGGCATCGTCCAGGTCGTAATCGCCGCAGGGAAGCTCATGAGGAGGAAGGCGCGCCCGATGAGCGCGGGGTTGAAGGGGTTGGCGCCCAGGCCGCCGAAGAATTCCTTGGCCACGACGATCGCGAAGACGGCGCCGAGGGCGGCCATCCACAGAGGCGTCGCGGGGGGAAGAATCAGGGCGAGGAGAAGGCCGGTGATGACGGCAGAAAAATCGCCGATCGTCGTCGAGGCCTTGATAGCCTTGCGGAAGAGATACTCCGCCGCGACAGCCGAACCTACCGACACCAGGATGAGGGCAAGGGCCGAGAAGCCATAGAGGTAGACGCTATATCCCACGGCCGGAATCAGGGCAATAACGACGGAGAGCATCATGCGCGGCGTCGTCACCGGCGTGAAGGAGTGGGGGCTCGACGAGAGCAAGATGCCTTTAGCGGGCATTCTGGGCCTCCTTTTGTTTCAGGGCGCGCAGCACCTGCTTGCCAACCCGGAAGCGCTGCACGAGGTGGCGGTGCGCCGGACAGACGAAGGAACAGGTTCCGCATTCGATGCAGTCCAGAAGACCTATCTTTTCGGCTTCCTTGTAGTCGCCTGCCTCTATCGCCACGGCCAGCAGGGCCGGCGAGAGCCTGCAGGAGCAGGCGCGCATGCAGCGGCCACAGCGGATGCATGTTTCTTCCTCCCAATGCTTCGCCTCCTCGGCGGTCAAAAGGAGGACGCCCGACGTGTTCTTCTGCACGGGAATCTGGTAGTTGGGAACGGCGACGCCCATCATGGGGCCACCGTAGATCACCATGCCGAGAGCGGCTTCGTCCACCTGGACGAATCCCGCGGCGATGATGTCGGCCACAGGGGTACCGATCGGCGCTATCACATTGACTGGCTTCGTGCATGCGCCGCCCGTTATAGTGAGGCCGCGCTCGATCAGAGGCTTGCCCTCCCTGAAGGCGTCCACCATGGCACAGAGTGTGCCGATATTCTGCACCACGCAGCCCACGTCCATGGGAAGACCGCCCGAAGGTACTTCCCTGCCTGTTATGGCAGTGATAAGCATTTTCTCGCCGCCCTGAGGATACTTGGTCTTCAGAAGCTGGACGCGGATTTTCATCCCGTCCCGCGTGCGCGGGCTGGAGGCTATTGCCTTTTCGAGGAGAGGGATGGCGTGGGCCTTGTTCTCCTCAACGGCGATGACGCCTTCGGGCGCGTTCACGATCTTCATCGTGATGGCGACACCTTCCACCACATCTTCGGGCCGCTCTATCATTGTCCGCTCGTCGATCGTGAGGAAGGGCTCGCACTCGGCCCCGTTCGCGATGACGACGGCGATGGGCTTGGAGGGAGCCAGCTTTATATGGGTTGGAAAACCAGCGCCTCCCATGCCGACGATGCCTGCCGCGCGCACCCTGGCCAAAGCCTCATCTTTCGTGCAGGCGAAGGCGTCCAGGGACGGCAGAAAATCCACGAGATCCTCGGGAGTCCTCGCAGGCTCGCCTTCGGCTACTGGAGGCAGGGCTTCGATGACGATGCATGGTCCGTCAGAGTTGTTGGATTGGGTCCGGGGCTCAATCTTCTTGACGATGCCGGCCATCGGTGAATGGACGGGAACCGTCATCCGCCCTTCGGCATCAGCGATCTTCTGCCCGCGCTTCACCAGGTCGCCCACCTTCACCAAAGCCTGGAGCGGAGCTCCAAAGTGCTGGTTCACGGGGACGACAAGCTGCTTGACCTCGTACAGGTGTTCTACAGCAAGGCCGCTTGAACGGTCTTTTCTTTCGGGCGGGTGTGCGCCGCCCTTGAAGGTCTTTACTGCCATGGCGGAAAAAATCTCCTTTGCAGGTAATATCCGCTTCCGTGCCTGCCCCTTTCTGCTACCGGGAGTGGACACGATGGATGGGTGGGAAACGCCGAATTTTAACCCGGAATTCTGAAAACGGTCAAGCTTAACCGCATGGAAAGCCATGCTTAGCTTCTTATAATATGAAAATTTACGTTGGCGATTATTGATAACAAAGTATCTATAAAAATGGCCGGTAACCTGAAAGTCAGGATGCCGGCCATCTTTGCGGGCAGTGCCGCCTATTTCCTTCCGCGGAACATTATGCGCACCTGTTTGAACAAGCCTTCGCCTTCGCTCTTTGTCTCGATGTCCACGATGTCGTTCAGCGTCGTGTGGATGATCCTGCGCTCGAAGGGATTCATGGGTTCAAGAAGGATAGAGCGACCCGTGCGACGCACCTGCTCGGCCGACTCGTAGGCTATGCGTACCAAAGATTCTTCCCTGCGGATCCTGTAGTTTTCGGAATCCAGGATCACCTTGACGTCTTCCCTGCCGAGCCTGCCCGCGTAGACATTGGCCAGAAGCTGGAGCGCGTCGATATTCTTGCCCTTCTTGCCGATGATGATCGAGGTATTCTCCGTCTCGATCTTCAGGCCCACCTTCTTCTCTTCCCTGAACAGGACGGACACCTTCGCCGGGTATCCCATCTTGCCCACAACCTCTGTCGTCCAGGCCACGATCTTCGTCTCGAACTCATCCATCGGCATGCGGTCGGCATCAGAGAGGACGGCGTGCTCGATCATGGAGGCCACTGAAGCGCCTCCACTTGAGGGAATCGCCTTGGGTGCCAGTTCAGGACTGGACGGCGACGCCTCATCGGTGTGAACCCTGATCTTCACCTTCCCCTTCTTGAACAACCCACCCGAGAGCGATTCAAGGATCTCCACGTCGAATTCATCCGTTTCCATCCCCAGCTGGGCGGCGGCAAGTTCGATGGCTTCGCGCTCAGTCTTGCCTTCAAATTCATATATCATCGTACATCTCCTAAAGAGAGGATAATCACGGCCAATTAAGGCTCACCGAGCCCTGGTCAGCGCTTTTTTCCTGCAGGTTTTTCGGAATCGCCCTTGCGGGACGAGGGAGAAGAACCCTTGGTTTCGGCTGTTTTCGTGGCTTCGGCCGCCTTTTTCTCGAGCCAGCCCTTTACCTTGTCGCCGAAGCCGGCCGCAGGCGCAGGAGCATTTCCCCGCACCGTCGTCTTCCCCGCAGTCTTCATCGCGCCATTGGATCCCTGGAAGGATTGGCCTGATGGAGCGGTGGCGGCGGCCAGCTTATGCTTCTTCAGCATGTCGTTGATCACCATCTGCTGGGCTATCGTCAACACGTTACTCACGATCCAGTAAAGAAGTAGACCCGACGGAACATCGTAGAGGACGAAGAAGAACATGATGGGCATTCCGAACATCATGAG
>PGXP01000027.1 GCA_002839205.1 Spirochaetae bacterium HGW-Spirochaetae-9 | reverse complement strand
GCCTATTGCCAGGACAACGAAACCAGCTGGTACGACTGGGAGAGAGCAAGCCTCCATGGCGACATCCTCGCCTTCTGTTCGGCCCTCATCCGCTTCAGGATGAAGCATCCCGTATTCAGAAGGCCGGAGTTCTATACAGGACGCGATACGGATGACAATCAACTGCCCGACATCACCTGGTTCGACGAGAGTGGCCGCCCACCCCACTGGGCATCGATCAACCTCACGCTTGCCGCCCTCATAGACGGTTCGCCAGCCGAAAACTCGGCCATCGGCGACGACGACTTCTATCTCATGTTCAATGCCTCAGCCCACTCCATCGCCTTCACTGTACCGCGGCATCCCCGGGACCTTCTCTGGCACAAGGTGATCGATACAAGCGCGCCCTTGCCGACCGACAGCATCCTCAATTTCGTCAGCCAACCCCTTCAACGCCAGGAATCCTGCACCCTCGGCGCCCGCTCTCTCGTTGTGTTGCTGACAGTGCGACAGTAGTCGCGGCGCCAAAACTTGCCTCACCGGGCATGGCTTGTGTATATTTTCCCCAGCAGTACACTATGGATAGACAAGAAAAACATCAAAGCGCCCATCTCCTGCGCATGGGCCTAAAGCAGTTGGCGAGCCACAGGCCCGATCAAGCCCTTGAAACCCTGAGGCTCGCCGTGAATTCCATACCCCCCGCCTGCCCTGAAGAGCTTTCGAAAGCCCTCTATTGGCTTTCTGTCGCCTTGCTGAGGCTCGACAGACGCGACTTGGCAATCAAGAGCCTGGCATCGGCCCAGAAGCTTCGTCGACGCGGCTATGCCCGCAGCGCCTACCTCCGCAGAATCAACGATTATGGCATGATCCGCCAGCCAACCGCAGCGCTCGACGATTTTTATGCTTTCATGAACCTGCAGCTCGCATCCTACCTTTCCAGAAAATCCCGCAAGCGATTCGACTCCTTCCAGGAGCGCGACGCCGTTTTCAAGATTCTTCTCGACGCCTGGAAGAGCATCAGCGAAGGCCCTCTCCTCGACGATCGCGAAAGTTGTGAAAAACTTATTCTTTTCCGTAAGATAAAGCCCAGCTTCCCTCGTTTCGACTTCGGATCCAGCCCTGGAATCGCCAGCTCCATGATAAGGACGAGTATTGGTCGCACCAAAGGCAAGGTTTTCGGCGCACACCAACAAGGCAACGATCAAGCCCAAGGCCGCTGCGGCTGCGGTTCGGGCCTTGCCTTCACCCAATGCTGTGGCCGTGTTCTTAGCCTGGGAGAGCTTTAAGGACCCTTCCCGGCACAATTTTCCGAGCTTTCGCTCGATCTGTATCAAATCCACACAATTATTGAAGCCCTCACCCGTGCTGTTTCTTTTCGACACATAAGCGTGAAATAGTGGCCAATTTTCCCTTCGACAATCCTAAATCCATACCGCCCACTATAAATTATAGTGCATATAAATATATACCATATATAGAAATATATATTTTCGTGATCATTTCTCTTCTGTTCTACCCTTTGGCACGAAACTTGCGAGGTATTAGGTGTGAAGGAGAAACAGATGAATAAAAAAACGGTATCGACAGTAGTAAATTATGACGGCTCTGATGAAAACGTCCTCTCTATATATCTGAAAGAAATCAATAAGATCCCTCTCCTCTCCCGCGAAAAGGAAAACGATTACGCCGAACGCGCCGCCAAGGGCGAAAAGTTCGCCAAGGATATGCTGGTCAAGTCAAACCTTCGATTTGTCGTCAATGTGGCAAAAAAATATCAGAATCAAGGCCTTCCCCTCTCGGACCTCATCTCCGAAGGCAATATAGGCCTGATGAATGCCATTGAACGCTACGACGTGACGAAGGGTTACCACTTCATATCCTATGCAGTCTGGTGGATACGCCAAGCCATCCTCAAGGCAGTGTGCGAGAAGAGCCGCATGATTCGCCTCCCGCTGAACCGTGCCAACGAGCTCGTTCAAATCGAAAAAGCCCGGAAGAGCTTCGAAGGCATTTCCGAGGATGCAGAAATTCGCGAAGTAGCCGCCTATCTCAACATGGATCCCAGCCATGTCGCCGATATCGTCGCCGTGTCCAGAGACCTCGTTTCGCTTGACAGCCCTGTCTACGACGAGAGAAACGCCAGCGTCGTCGGCGATTTTGTCGAAAACACCCTCTATCAGACCCCCGAGAATTACGCCTACGAGCTTAACCTCAAGGAAGACCTCAACAGTGTGCTGGAAACCTTGAGCATCAAGGAACGCCAAGTTATCGAATACCGCTTCGGCATCAATGGAAGGCGCCCAATGAGCCTCAAGGAAATCGGCGACAGAATGCACCTCACCAAGGAGAGGATCAGGCAGATAGAAAAAGCCGCCCTCAAGAAGATTTCCGTACCCGAAGTGATGGACAGGCTGGAGGCCTACGTAGCCTGATAACCCTGTAGCATTTCTGAAGCCCACTCTTCAGTTGGCTTTCAAAACCGTCCGGACTCGATCCGGACGGTTTTTTTATGTCACCGCGCCAGGATTTCGCCCTCCTCCCTGTCATCTTCGCGAAAGTGATGATATATAGTATACAGCAAGGGAAAAAGAGGATACATGACACTTTCAGACTACTCCACATTGATTCGTAAAGAAATATCTGCCGAGATTGCGGCCGAACTGGATTCCAACACAGCCCTGGGAGCAAGCTTTTCAGGCTATTCAGCCGAAGTTTTCTCCCTCATGAAGTCCTATGTGCTCTCGGGCAAGATGCTGAGGGGAACCCTGGCTTGCATGGGCGCCGAGCTCTTCTCAGCAGGACACAACCTCAATCATGATGCAATCAGGCTTGCTTCAGCCCTAGAATTCTTCCAGGCCGGCCTTCTTGTACACGACGACATCATGGACAAGGACGAGATTCGGCGCGGCAATCCCACCATGCACAAGATTTTTGAGCAGAAGGAAGCGCAGACCGAAAACGAAGACACTGCAGCCCTCGGCGAAGCGATCGGAATCTGCATTGGAGATATATACTATTTCATTGCATGGAAATTAATAAGTTTGATTTCTTATCGGCTTGGAGAGCGCTTCGCCCGCGAACTTGTCGATGTTTGCCTCGCCCAGATCAAGGATGTTCGCCTGGGAACTCACAAAGCCTTTCCATCCCTGTCCGAAGTGCTTGAAGTGTATGCCTACAAGACTGCCCGTTACACGATGTGCCTTCCTCTCTGCGCCGGTGCCGCAATAGCCGGAAGAAGCGACGCAATCCCCGCCCTCGAAGAACTTGGCCTCAACCTGGGCCTCCTCTTCCAGCTCCAGGATGACTATCTTGGGCTTTTTGGCGATGTCGAAGCGTTGGGAAAACCTGTCGGTTCAGACATACGGGAAGGAAAAAAGACCCCCTTCATGATTCTCCTTACGCAAAGACTGAATGACCATGAAAAATTGCGTTTCGATGCCATCTTTGCAAATCCTGCCCTTGAACGCAAAGACATCGATTATATACGCTGTCTCGTCACCGCACATGGCGTCGACAAAGAACTCCGCGCTTTATCCAGCACCTATGCGGAAAAATCCAAAGCAAGCCTCGCGAGGCTGCGCGCCGAGGTTTTCGGCCTCAATGATGGAATGATGGCAATCCTCGAAGAATTTATCCGCTACTCACTCGACAGAAAATTCTGACCTGACGCCCGCTTTCAACCAGGACTTGTTTCACGTGAAACAAAAAAAGGGCTCCCGATGATCGGGAGCCCTTTTTTGATGCCTAACAATTATTCTTGTGTATCGACTGCTTGTTCTGGAACGATTTCGGTGGGTTCAAGGGCTGGATCAATCTCTTCCCTCACGACGCGGTCCAAGCCGATCACCAGGTCGGGAGCGTTGAGGTTGACGATACGGACGCCGCGGGCGCCCTTGCCCAGGACGCGAACGGAAGAGGCATCGATCTTGATGGTCTTTCCCGTCGACGTGATGATCATAGCCTCGTCTTCCTCACGAATGGATACGGCACCGACCACCTCGCCCGAGACATCGTCCGGGACATAGATCATCTGCCCCCGCGTTCCTCGTCCGTGGCTGTTGAAATTGTCGTATTCGACGCGCTTTCCATAGCCGTTCGTGGTGCTGATGAGCATCTGTTCCTCGGGATTGACGCGAAGCATGGTGGCCAGCTCGTCGGTATCCTGGAGCATTATCCCGCGGACGCCGCGAGAAGCCCTTCCCATGACGCGCACCTGCTCCTCGTGGATACGAAGGGCCTGTCCGTTTCGGGTGATGAGGACAGCCTCGTCAGAACCGCCCGTCAGGCAGGCCGAGACGAGATGGTCGCCCTCGTCCAGATAGATGGCGATGATGCCGCGGGTCTTGGCGTTGACGAAATCGCTGAGCGCCACCTTCTTGACCACGCCTCTCAGGGTTCCCATCAGCAGGAATTGTCTGTCGGAGAACTCCTTGAAGTCGATGATCGTCGTGATTTCCTCTTCTGGGGAGATAGCCAGGAGGCTCTTCACATGGGCGCCGCGCGCCTGCCGGCTCGATTCAGGTATCTCGTGCACCTTGAGCCAGTACGCCTTGCCCGCCGTCGTTATGAAGAGGAGATAGCTGTGGGTATTGGCCACGAACAGCTGTTCTATGAAGTCTTCCTCGAGGAGGGTTGTCGAATTGGACCCCTTGCCGCCGCGACCCTGGGATCGATAGAGATGGACCGAAACCCTCTTGATGAAGCCCTTGTTGGAGATGAGTATAGCCATCTCCTCGGGTTTGATAAGGTCTTCGATGTTGATCGCTTCCACGTTGTCGAGGACGATCTCCGTACGGCGCTTGTCGCCATATTTCTTGGCTATATCGATTGTTTCCTGCTTGACGACGTTCAGTATCATGGCGTCGCTGGCGAGCAAACCCTGAAGGTAGCCGATTCTCGCCTCGATTTCGGCCAATTCCGCGAGTACCTTTTCGGTTTCAAGGCTCGTCAGCCTTCCCAGCCTCATGTCGACGATAGCCTGGGCCTGGATTTCGCTGAGATCGAAGCGTTTCTGCAGATTGTTTCGGGCCAGCTCGACGTTCTTGCTGGCCTTTATGATGGCCACCACTTCGTCGATATTTTGCAATGCGATGACCATACCGCGCAGAATATGGGCACGCTCTTCGGCTTTTCGAAGCTCGAAGCGCGACCTTCGGGTTACGACATCGATGCGATGCTTGACGAATAGTTGTATTAATTCTTTTAAGGATAAGCACTTAGGCCTACCATCCACCAGCGCGAGGTTGATGACTCCGAAGGTCGACTGCAGGGCCGTGTGGGTGAAGAGCCTATTGAGCACGAGCTTGGGTATGGCCCCCTTCTTGAGCTCGAGCACCATGCGCAGGCCTTCCCTGTCGCTCTCATCCCTGAGGTCGGAGACGCCCTCGAGTACCTTGTCCCTCACAAGATCGGCGATGCGCGTTATCAGGGTGGTCTTGTTGACGGCGTAGGGTATTTCGGTGAAGACGATCTGCTCCCTTCCGTTTTTCATCGTTTCGAGGATGAATTTGCCGCGTACGATGATCTTTCCCCGACCCGTCGTATAGGCGTCGCGGATGCCTCCCGAGCCGAAGATGATGCCGCCCGTGGGGAAGTCGGGGCCCTTGATGTGCCTCATCAGGCCTTCGAGGTCGATATCGGGATTTTCTATATAGGCGGCGATAGCCTCGCCCACCTCCAGGAGGTTGTGCGGAGCCATGTTCGTGGCCATGCCGACGGCGATACCGGACGAACCGTTGACGAGAAGGTTGGGAAAGGCGGAAGGAAGGACGAGGGGTTCTTTCAGGGATTCGTCGTAATTGGGGCCGAAGGCCACCGTATCCTTGTCGAGGTCGAAGAGCATTTCCTCGCCGAAGCGTGAAAGCTTGGCCTCGGTGTAGCGGCTGGCCGCGGCGGGGTCGCCGTCGATGGAGCCGAAGTTGCCCTGTCCAAACACAAGGGGATAGCGCAGGGAGAAATCCTGCGCCATGCGCACGAGGGCGTCATAGAGGGAGAAGTCGCCGTGCGGATGGTATTTTCCCATCGCGTCGCCCGTGATTCGCGCGCATTTCTTGGTGGCCGCGTTGTAGCGAAGGCCCAATTCCTCCATCGCGTAGAGAATGCGCCTATGGACGGGCTTCAGGCCGTCGCGCACGTCGGGCAGGGCTCGAGCCACGATGACCGACATCGCGTAGGTGAGATAGTCGGTCTTCATTTCGTCTTCGATGGGAATTGCTATCAATCGTCCGGTTGCTGCCATTTTTCGCTTTCCTACACGTCGAGGTTGGAGACTGCGAGGGCATTCTCCTCGATGAACTGCCGCCTGGGCTCTACCTGTTCGCCCATGAGGGTGGTGAACATCTGCTCGGCGAGCACGGCGTCTTCCATGGTGATGCGGATCATGTTCCTGCGTTCGGGATCCATGGTCGTCTCCCAGAGTTGCTCGGGATTCATCTCGCCCAAGCCTTTGTAGCGCTGCATGGCCACCTTCGAGGGATCCTTGCCGACAATGCCCGCCAGAATCTTGTCCTTTTCAGCGTCGTCGTAGGCGTAGCGCAATTCCTTGTCCCACGTCAACTTATACAAGGGTGGCATGGCGAGGTATACAAAGCCCCCTTCAATGAGAGGGTTCATGTAGCGATAGAAGAAGGTGAGCAGAAGGGTGCGTATATGGGAGCCGTCCACGTCGGCATCGGCCATGATGATGATCTTGTGGTACCGCAGCTTCGCCACATCGAATTCGGGCCCAAGTCCGGCGCCCAGGCTGGCGATGATGGGCTGAAGCTTGTCGTTGCCGATGACCTTATCGATGCGGGTTTTCTCCACGTTGAGCATCTTGCCCCAGAGGGAGAGAATAGCCTGGTGGACCCTGTTCCGGCCCATCTTGGCCGAACCGCCTGCCGAATCGCCCTCCACGAGGAAGATTTCGCATTTCGATGGATCCTTTTCCTGGCAGTCGGCCAGCTTGCCCGGCAGGCTCGCCGAATCGAGGAGGTTCTTGCGCCGGGTGAGCTCACGGGCCTGCCGGGCGGCGATGCGGGCCTTGGCTGCCAGCACGCACTTGTCCAGGATGGCGTCGATGATCTCGGGATATTTCTGGAAGATGAGGTCGAGCTGGTCGGCGACATAGGAGTCGACGATGCCCCTGACCTCGGAATTGCCGAGTTTGCCCTTGGTCTGTCCCTCGAACTGGGGTTCCATAACCTTGACGGAGAGGACGGCCGTGAGCCCTTCCTTGACGTCGTCCGTCGAAAGGGTCTCGTCCAGTTTCTTGAGGTATTTGGATTTCTTGAAGAATTCGTTGATGGTGCGCGAAAGGCCCGACCTGAACCCGATGAGGTGGGTGCCACCCTCCCTCGTGTTGATGCCGTTGACATAGGAGAACATGGCTTCGTTGAAGCTGTCGTTGTACTGGAGGCCGACCTCGATCTCTACATCGTCGCGGGTGCCGTGGAGATAGACCACATCCTTGTGGAGGACGGTCTTGTTCGTGTTGAGGTAGGCGACGAACTCGCTCAGGCCGCCTTCGAACTTGAACTCCACCGTCTTGGGCGTCGAGAGGCGCTCGTCGATGAGAATGATGCGGATGCCCTTGTTGAGGAAGGCCATCTCGCGCAGGCGCGTGGCGAGGACGTCGTAGCTGCAGGTTGTAGTCTCTTCGAAGATGGCAGGATCGGCCTGGTAGCGCACCGTCGTGCCGTGCTTCTCTGAATCGCCGATTCTGGCCACGGGAGCGACGGGAACACCCTGCCGGTAGCGCTGGAAATACTCGCCGCCATCCACGCAGACGGTGACGTCCATCCATGTGGAGAGGGCGTTGACTACGGAGACGCCGACGCCATGGAGTCCGCCCGACACCTTGTAGTTTTTCTTGTCGAACTTGCCGCCCGCGTGGAGGCGGGTCATCACGAGTTCGAGGGCCGAAACGCCTTCCGTGGGATGGATGCCCACGGGGATGCCGCGGCCGTCGTCTTCGACCCGGACGATATCGTTGGCTTCGAGCACGACCGTGATAGCATCGCAGTAGCCGGCGAGAGCCTCGTCGATGGAGTTGTCCACGACCTCATAGACGAGGTGATGGAGACCTTCGATGCCGGTGGAACCTATGTACATGCCCGGGCGCTTGCGTACCGCCTCGAGCCCCTTGAGTACCTGAATGCTGCCTGCTGAGTACGTTGACTCCATACTAATCCTGGATGGGAAAGATTGTTTTCATAGAGGGAGGATCTCGCCTAATGACTTGGGAAAAATCCTGACCTTTGACGCCCTTATTATATCGGCCCGGCAAAGAATAGTAAAGCGTTTGGAGCCCTTAAAAGGCTGGGAAAACCTTGGAATGAAGTGTTGTGCATAAGCTGTGGATAACTTGGTAGTAAACTGCGAGTATCCTGGGTGTTTTCTTGCCCCGCACAAGGGAAACCGCTGGCGCTGCAGCAACAGCATCCCAATTTTTTGCTTCGCTAATTTTTTTATATAGCGATATTTATATCAATATCCAGGCTTGTTTGCTATACGATTTAGCGAATTTTTTGGTCTTTTGGCCGGTTCCCCTCTTGCGAAAAACACAATGCTGATTATAAACATAGAGACGTCACTTGTGGAAAACTTGTGGATACTTTGTTTCGAAAACTTGATTTTGAGGAAAAAATGGCAGACTTCGACGGATCGGCGATATGGGGCGAGGCGCTCGAAATCGCTCGCAAAGACATACCCGATCAAGAGTACCTGATGTGGTTCCGCCTCTCCTATAAAGCCCTGGCCGACGGAGTGCTTTCGGTGAAGGCACCGAACGCTTTTCTCCGCGACCAGTTCAACAGAAAATATCACGCATTCATGCAGAACATCGTGAGGGAACTCACGGCCCTCGACATAAAACTCGACGTTACAGCCGAACGCGGCGCGACGGGGGTTGGCACGGCGGGGGCAAGCGCGGGGACTGCAGGTACGGATTCTCCCGCCCCTTCTCCCAAGGAAATTCCATCGAAGGCCGAAGAGCCGGCGACACGCACAACCATCTACACGAACCAGGCTCAGCCTCAGCCACAGAGACAAAAATCCCCTGGTGTGACAATCGACAGGGGCCCGAGAATTCATCCTTCCCTCAGGCCGGGCTACAAATTCGAAAACTTCATCGTGGGCGACAACAACCGCTTCACCTACAACGCTTCAGAGGCCGTGGCCAAAAGCCCTGCGAGGGTGTACAACCCCCTTCTCATCTATGGCGGTGTCGGCCTTGGCAAGACCCACCTCATGCATGCGATCGGCAACTACGTATTCCAGACGGCGCCCGAGAAGAGGGTGATCTGCATCACGGCCGAGGAATTCACCAACGAATTCATCCAGATGATCCACGACCGTTCCACTCACGAGTTCAAGAACAAGTACCGCAACGCCGACGTCCTCCTCATCGACGACATCCACTTCTTCCAGAACAAGCCCGGTGTCCAGGAAGAGCTCTTTCATACCTTCAACGCCCTCTACGACTCGGAGCGGCAGATGGTCTTCACCCTGGACCGCCACGTGAAGGAACTGAAGGATTTTTCCGACAGGCTCAAAAGCCGTTTCGACAAGGGTCTCGTCGTCGACGTCCAGCCGCCCATGTACGAGACGAGGGTAGCCATACTCAAGCAGAAGCTCATCCAGTCGGGCAAGGACGTCACCGTCGTCGAGGATGTCATCGACCTCATTGCCAAGAACGTATCGTCGAATGTGCGCGACCTTGAAGGCTGCCTGACCAAGATAACCGCCTACGCCGAACTGGTGCACAAGGATCTGACGGTCGATATCGCCAAAAACCTCCTCAAGGAGATGTTCAATACCAACAGACATTCCGCGATCACGGTCGATTCCATCATCAGGATGGTGGCCGACTTCTTCAAGCTTTCCCTCTCCGACCTCAAGGGAAAGAAAAGAAGCAAGAACATAGCGTTGGCACGCCAAGTGGCGATGTTTGTCATTCGCGAAGTGACCGAGTATTCGACGACGGAGATCGGCGTGGAGTTCGGCGGAAGAGATCATACGACGGTGATGCACTCCTGCCAGAAGATCGAACAGATGGTTAAATTCGATCCGTCCTTCGACGCATCGATACAGAAACTCTTGCGTGACGCGAGGGAAAGCGAGGCAAAATAGAAGGCCTTCACAAGCGGTGCACAACTGCCTTCCCTCTGTGGAAAAAGCCCTTGCCTGTGGATACTGTGGAAGGATTGAACATTTCTTCAACATGTTATGCACAGGGCTTAATTTTATATATCAAATGTATTTAATACGGTTATCCACATATTACCTGTTCTTATTACTATTATTACTGTTTTATATAATTATAAAGAGAACTAATAGAGAGGCGGAATGAGAAAAATTATGCGAACTCTGTTTCAAAATGACGATAATTCTGGTAGAATATGCATTGATTATATTCATCCCAGGGGGAACGAATGAAATTTACCTGTGACAAAACGAGCCTTTTTCGTGAAATAGCCTTTGCGCAGGAAGTGATTGCCTCGAAAAACGCCTTGTCGATCATGTCGAACGTTTATCTTGAGGCTTCGGATTCCAGGCTTCTCATACGGGCTACCGACGTAAAAGTGAGTTTTGAGACTTCCATCCCCGTGGGCGATGTGGTTCCCGGTTCCCTCACCGTTTTCTGCGACAAGCTGACCGGCATTCTCTCCTCCCTCCCGGACAGCGATATTTCCGTCGAACAGGACGAGGGAAGAGTCGTCCTGAAGCCACTGGCCAGAAAGGTGCGATTTCAGCTGAAGACGCTCTCGGGCGAAAAATTTCCCGAACTGCCCAGGGTTGAGCCTGAACTCTTCTTTGACATTCCTGCCAGGGAATTCAAGCGCATGATAACCCAGACAATTTTTTCCGTGTCGACCGACGAAACCCGCTATTTTATGAATGGCGTTTTCATGGAAAAAACACCGGAAGGTTCCCTCGTCATGGTGTCTACCGATGGACGCCGCCTGGCCTACGTCAAGCACGATTTTGAGGGCAGTATCGCCGATTTCCGACCTGTCATCATCCCCACGAAGGTGCTCGGCATCATCAACAAGCGCCTGTCGGATGAGGGCATGATCTCCGTGGCCATTACGGACAAGAGCATTTTCTTCCGTTTCAACAGTTATCAGATTTCGAGCGTTCTCATAGAGGGGCAATTCCCCAACTACCAGAAGGTGATTCCCCAGAGCCAGCAGTTCTCCTTTTTGGTGAAAAAAAGCGATTTGATCGAAGCCTTGAAGCGCGTTTCCATCTTTGTTGAGCAGAAATCGAATAGGACTTTCTTCGGCTTGT
>PGXP01000026.1 GCA_002839205.1 Spirochaetae bacterium HGW-Spirochaetae-9 | reverse complement strand
AAGTACTTACGCTCTCAGGCGAAAGCATGGCCGGCCCTAATTGAGTCAACTTCACGCCATCTGTAATATCGACTCCGCTTTTCAGCTCAACCTCCATTGAGTCGATGCGCATGCCGCCCAAATCAGGATTTATCTCTCCGTTTAGTTTTTCTACTGCGCTGCGTACGGTTTTCGCAAAATCCTCAATCTTCATCTTTGGCAATGACACGTTAGGCTTTCCGAGGCGATCCTTTAATTCGGAAATTTCAAGCGTAAGGCGAGAAATAGCAGCCTGTGCTTGCTCGATCTCACGATCCCTATTTGCCAGGCTCCTCCTCGCGTCTCCCAGTTCGGTAGCCAAGGTTTTAATTTTATTGTTTGCATCATTAAGTTCAAGACTGATTTTTTTGAGTTGTTCGGGATCGACTAACGGTTTTCTCGGATCAATCGGCGGCATATGTATGCTCCCTTTATTTCATTCATTCGCTTTTGAGAGGCGGGGGTATCGGTACGATTCGAAATTTGAGAAGACTGGCCCCATCGGCCTGATACGTGAAGGTGTTTTTATATTTTGCGTTGAATGGAGTAATAAATAGGCCTGGCTTCTTGTCCCTTCCCGAACTTTCGTAATGCACCGCGACTTTGAGTTCCACCGTCACTTCCGGCATATGGTACCAATTCACTTGGTAATTCAGTGCCTCCAATTCTGGGTGCAGTTTTTTTAATGAAACTTGCGCGTCAATCGAAGCTTGATCCAGAGCTATTTGGGCTTCAGCCACTCCTTTTGCTACTTGTCGAATCATGCTTTCAACCGGTTCGATCAGAACTTCATTGATATTAACTTCACCCGGCATGGATTCCTCCAACACGAATAAATAATTAATTATCTTTTTCAATTATAGTTTCGAGGGTTTGCCTGTCAATGTGAAAAAATATTGATTACATCAAATAATACTTGTCTCGATCAACAATTCACCGATTAATTCCCCTTTTTGGGGTCCAAAGAGCGGCTAGGTACCTTTTCGATATTAAAACATCCAATCTCTCAAATTAATTCATTTTATCTATTCTTTGGCAGGAAGCCGGCCGTCGCTCATTCTTTTAGTACTTCAAAAAGCGAGACTGCGATGCTGAAAACTAGTAACTGGTAGGATCAACCATAGAGTGAGACCTACCAGTTATAGCTTTAGCTACCTCAAGTTCCAATGATACAATTTAGTCAGGTTTTAAAAACGATCTTCCCAGACCGCGGCCTCAAGGGTCATTGAAATACCTATCCATGGCTCTGCAAGGTATATTCTGGTAAATTGACTATATGGATCCTCGATATAAGGTGGGTTTAGGCACCACCTATCAAAATGATATCCTTCCTTTACGAGAACGCCTATCCACATTTCAAGAGGTTCGGTTAATGGTCGCCGAGTAATAGGATCAATCATGTCGAAAGAAAATTTTTTTATATAACCAGGTAGATAATTATCTTTAGCGAAATAATCTTCTATACCCTCCCAAACTCTAAATTCTATTGTATAAACCCATTCTACAAAGTCCGCCTTAATCGTTGCATCTCCACTCGTCAGTGTAACCTCTGTAGTAAGAGCTGCCGCATCCTTAAACGTGGCAGTCCCATTTACTACTTTCCAACCATTAAAACGAACATATGGGGAGGATACAGTTGCTGAGATAAGCGTAGGGACGCCATGCTCGACAGTCTGAGGTGTATTTGGTGTACATGTTCCCCATCCATCATTTGGCGAAGCCCAAGTAGTTAGCGTATACCAATTTTTAATAAAGTTTGCTTGTATTTCCGCATCAGTACTATCTAGAATTACCGTTGTTTGCGGAAGATTCGAATTACCAAATAATGCGGTACCATTAGTGACTGTCCAATTTACAAAGGAATACCCTACCTCCGGTGTAGCGACAATATCGGTTGGCATACCTCGAACAACAACCTTCGAAGCTGTGGGCGTGCAAATACCTCCAACGGTGGCCGTGGTAGTGAGAGTCCTTAGTATATCGAGGGCTGCTGGTGAAAGATTTGACTGTCCCACGTCAGTACTATTTCCAGCAATTACTGTTACCGTTGTAGTGGCTGTAGTGTAGCCTTCATGGTAGAAAGCGATCGTGTAGCTGCCTATCGGGATATTGTCGATGCGAAAAGCTCCGGCATCGTTCGCGGCGGCGATGTAGGAGGTGCCTTCTGCGAAAATGAATGTACCGACCATTCCTGTACTGTTGCCATCAAGGGTCACCGTTCCAGTCACACTTCCAGTGGCGGTCAGTACGATGTCCACCACGGTGACGGATTTGGGCTCAACGCTGATGCTTTTGTAGACTGCCCCTTGCGTGTTAGCCTTCGATGCGGTGAGAGTATATTCTCCCTCCGGAAGATCCAGTAACTGGTAGCAGCCATTCTCGTCGGTATAGAGTGAATAAAGGCCCTCAGTGACAGCCTTGGAGCTAGCACTTCCTTCCGGCTCAAGCGCCTTTGCTACCGATGCTGTCATGCCATCGGTCACTCGCTCAATTACAATCAACACATCACTGGAATCGTCCACGCTGGGGATCCGTACTGTACCCCGGATACCACTTACGGTAATCTCCGAAACGCCGAGCGGGATATTGCACCCGCTAATGGAAACCACAAGAAGGGCTACAACCGTAAGTGCCCCTACAAGAAACAATCCAGACCGTTTCATGACGACCTCCTCATTCGCTTTTGTGCCGTCAACAGAATCAAAAAATCGCTTCATGTTATGACCTTTTTACCACTGCGGATTCGGCTCGAGCCGGAACGTTGCATGCTCGTAGCTATCATCCTCGACACTGAAGTCAGGGGGGAAACCCTGTGGGTAGTACGGATCATCGGTTTTCATCCTCCACCGCACTCGCATGTACGATCCCTGAGCGTCAGTATAGAAGTCGTTGATGAACCAGTAGAAGTTGCTTGAGCCATTCGACTCGAACGTTGTCATCGTGTAGCGATACCACTGGTCGGTGCCGCTATTGATGACGTCGTAGACCGCGTACTCGGCGTTGGGGCCGTCAAACCAGTGGTCGCTGCCGCCATAAGCAACGCAGTACCAGAGTTGAAGGTGTGAATCATTGGAGACGATGATCCGATCACAGGGCCAGTCCTCACCCGCCTCAACGTAATCCCACGTTCCAACCATACTGAAGGTTTGGATCTCGACCTTCGTCGTGAACCCGGCGAAGCCCGTACGCTTGGCGACAAGGTAGTAGTTCCCTATAGGCACGTTAAAGAATTCGTAGTAACCGATGGCGTCACTCACGGTGTACGCGCTGTAACCGCTGTCGTTGTAGAGCCGGACAAGCACCCCCGAGACTGGTACATTTCCGTCCCTGATGGTCCCGGATAGACTCGGTACTGCGGCTACCGCATAGGTACTGAATCCAAAGAGAGCCCCGCTTACTGTATTTGCTACCGTATCCACCCAGCAGTGCGGCACCTCGGTCCACACCTCGTTCACCAGCTTTACGATGCTTAAGGATTGCTCGGGAAATCCCTCTGGAATTAAGCCTTCATTGTAGCCGACCGTAACAGTGATGGGCGCACCGAAGCTGATACCGTCCGGCCCAAAGTCGAATACGGTTTGAGGAACGATATGGTCGGAAGAGCCCTGGGGGTAGTCGAGGAGTGGGGCGACTACGATCGGGGTCTCACTGCTCACCGCTCCTGTCGGAAACTCGAAGTGGACCTGCCCATCCATAGCGCTCACCGTGCCTCCACTTAGGCCTACCGAGGTGAGGACTCCCTTCTCGATGCGGAATTTAATTGGCAGTGTCTTTCCATCTAGGAGCGGGACCACTTCTCCAGTGGCCGCCCGCTTTAGCTCCGCACCACTTTCAGCTACCAGCACATCGGCGAACCCCAGCGTGCAACCACCGAGTAGAACGCTCACTCGGTAGGTGGCGCCAGATGAGAGAGCGAAGTCTCCCGTATGCCAGTTTACGATGTAGTGTTCTTCGGCCGGCACTACCCGCACCGTCTCGGAGCTGGGGCCGGTATGCATAGTGTAGGTTGCAGTCGGGGTCTCTGCCCCTAAGAGTCGGATATCAACGGTTGGTGACTGGTCCGCGTCGAAGATGCCAGTACAGCTGGTCGGCTGTCTGACAATGGGCGGAAGGAAGAAGAAGTCTGTGCTTCCACCGTTGTGAGCCCCATCGAAGATGGCACGGGGTTGCCCAACTTCCACTTCAGGGTTTGTACGCAAGGGCGACTGACAGGCCAGCATCAGACATGATACTGCACAAGCCAGCATTGCGAGAGCGAGCGATCGCACTCTCATGTGGTCTCCTCCCTACGGCGCGCCCCAAAGAAGCAAGCACAGAAAGGTGGAGAAACAACGAGGAGCGCCCGCACAAAGCAAAAAAAAATAGAGCCAGGCGCAAGATAAGACTTTCTCAAAATAAGCGTAAGGCTGAAGCAGGATTCTGTCAAGAATTATGAGAAATTAGTATCGATTCGCGCGAACAGTAAGGTTAAATGTCAGTCCAGAAGTTAGGGAAAAAGAAAGTGCCATAGCCCTCTGTTACAGTGTCTGAGAAATACGGGACCTTCAAATTCCATCTTATTCATTTTCTATAATGACCCTAACCGTTGAGCTCAGGATAGTTTTACTGACAGTCATTGGAATGCGCATTTAGAATTTTCGCACTAAATAATAAGTGCTTTCTACATAACCAATTACTATGGGCCCACCTGGACTTGAACCAGGGACCAACGGATTATGAGTCCGCGGCTCTAACCAACTGAGCTATGGGCCCGGATGAACATGGGCGCCCCCGGGGAGCGCCACAAGGCGAAGCAAATGTAGCAAGTAGCGGCAAAAAAGTCAACGCGAGGGCGCCCCCAGAAACGGCGGCGCTGTTTCAGCGCCGGGCGAAGGCCTCCAGATTCCTTATCAGGTATTTATAGTGGAAATCGGCGTGGCCGGTGTAGATCTTCAGAACCTCGGGAAGGATGAGTGGTCCCTTCTCGGGGTGGACGATGGATGCGGCTTCGCGGGTAGCGTCGTCGAGGGTTCGCAGCGATTCGGCCAGGAACTTGCGCAGGGAGACGGCGAGGTCGAGGCAGAAAAGGCCGTCGCTTGCCGAATAGTTGTTCTTTGAGCGCCAGGCTTCCTGGTTCCAGACGGGTACATTTCTTCCAGGCTCGGCCACGGCTCCCCGAACCCGCAGCACGAGGTTGCAGTCGGCGTCCAGCAGGTGGACGAGGTGTTCGTTGATCGACCAGGCATCGGCGATAGGGGGCACGAAGCTCATCTGGGCAGGGCTCAGCCCTCTCGCCTCGACTGACAGAGCGTCATAAGCATGCTCGAAAGCGCCCACGATAGCGTTGAATTCCTGTTTTTCCATTGCTCCCCTCCCGTATTCCTGGAGTATACTGCATCCATGTCGGTAAAAGAACAGTATATCCTGGCCCTGGACCAGGGCACGACCTCGTCGCGGGCGATTTTATTCAACCGCGATGGAATTATCATCGGCGTCAGGCAAATTCCCTTTCAGCAGATTTTCCCTAAACCGGGCTGGGTCGAGCACGACCCGGAGGAGATCTGGACTACCCAGCTGGAGGCTGCCCGAGGAGCGATAGCGGCAGCCCAGATCGAAAGCGACCAGATTCTCGCCATTGGCATCACGAATCAGCGCGAGACCACGGTGCTCTGGGAGAGGGACACAGGCAAACCCGTGTACAACGCCATCGTGTGGCAATGCAGGCGTTCGTCGGGCATTTGCGACGAGCTTCGCGCCTCAGGGGCCGAGGCAATAATCCGCGAAAAGACAGGTCTTGTGCTGGACGCGTATTTTTCGGGCACGAAGCTCACCTGGCTTTTCAGGGAGCGCCCCGACCTGCTCGTACGGGCCGAGCGCGGCGAACTGATGTTCGGCACGATCGATTCATGGCTCGTGTACAGGCTCACGGGGCAGCACGCCACGGATCCGACCAACGCGAGCCGCACCCTGATGTTCGACATCAAGAAAAGGCAGTGGGATGGCGAGCTCCTCGGCATGCTCGGCGTGCCGCCCTCAGTGTTGCCCGAAGTGCTGCCCAGCTCGGGCTTTTTCGGCAGGACGCGCAAGGAGCTCTTCGGCACGGAAATCCCCGTCACGGGCGTGGCAGGCGACCAGCAGGCAGCCCTCTTCGGGCATGCCTGTTTCGAGCCGGGCGAAGCCAAGAACACCTATGGCACGGGCTGCTTCACCCTCATGAACACGGGGCCTTTCCCCGTCGTTTCCAAGCATAACCTCCTCACGACGGTGGCATGGGACCTGGGCAAGGGCTACACCTATGCCCTCGAGGGCTCGGTCTTTATCGCCGGCGCCGTTATCCAGTGGCTCCGCGATCAGATGGGGCTGCTTGCCGAGTCGGCCGAGAGCGAGGCTCTGGCTCGATCCGTGCCCGATACGGGCGGCGTCTATCTCGTCCCTGCCTTCGTGGGTCTGGGTGCTCCCTACTGGGATTCGGAGGTTCGCGGCACGGTGGTTGGGATCACCCGGGGCACGACACGCGCCCATTTCGTGCGTGCCGCACTCGAAGCCATTGCCTACGAGTCGCGGGATCTTCTCGACGCGATGGAAAAGGATTCGGGTCGCGCCCTTTCGAGCATCAAGGCCGACGGTGGCGCGACGGCCAACTCTTTCCTGATGCAGTTCCAGGCCGATATAATCGACAGGAATGTCGTTCTGCCCGAAGTGGCCGAAACGACGGCCTTGGGCGCGGCCTATATGGCAGGTCTCGCCGTTGGCTACTGGTCGGGCCTGGACGATGTCAAAAACAACTGGCGCAGGCGGCGGGAGTTCCGGCCGCAGATGGGCGCGGAAACCTCGAGCCGCCTTGTGGCGGGCTGGGCCAAGGCAGTAACCGCGGCGCGTTCATATCGATAAAAGGGAGGCACCATGACGAGAGCTGAAAAGGCCGTGGCCCTGCACAAGGGCGGCTCATCCTGTTCGCAGGCTGTTTTCACCGTGTTCGCCGAAGATTTCGGCTTGAATGAGGAACTCGCGCACCGCCTTTCGACAGGCCTGGGAGGCGGTATCGGCAGGCTGGGCTTAAGCTGCGGCGCCCTCACGGGCGGAGTTCTCGCCCTATCCCTCGCTTTCGGGAGCGCGACAGGCGCTGATCAGGATGCCAAGATGAAGACCTACGAGGTCGTTTCGAAATTCATGGCCGACATGGAAGCGAGGCATGGCAGTACCCAATGCCGGACCCTGCTTGAGGGTGCCGACCTGTGGACCGAGGCCGGACGCGCCGAAGTAAAAGCCAAAAATTTGGGCGATAAGGTGTGCAATACCCTGGTGGCCGAGGCAGTCGAATATGTGGAAGGCGCGATTGCCCAGATTCTGCGAGGGAAAAGCAATGGATGAGCGATTCCTGCAGGGCAGGCATTTCCTCAAATCCAACTGGCATTTCGTCACCGACACAAAGTCGGATCAGTCGCTGGGCTTGCCCGCCCCACCCCAGGAGCTTCCGCCCGAGGCCGACGACAGCATTGTGGCTCTTCCCTCGGTGGAGGGTCTTTTCGAGGGCGGTCCTTCCCTCCATGCCCTTCTACGGAACCGCAAATCCCGTCGGAACTTTCAGATATCGGCGATTTCACTAGAGGAGCTCTCCTATCTTTTATGGGCCTGCGAGGGCGTACGGGAGAACAAGGGCAAGTTTTCCTTCAGGACGGCGCCCTCGGGAGGGGCCAGGCATCCCCTCGATCTCTATGTTTTCACGCGGCTGGTCGACGGACTCAAGCCGGGGCTCTACCGCTATCTGCCTGTCGAGCACATCGTCGTCCTCGAACGCGAGGGCGACGATTCGGAGGATCTCGACAAGGCGCTGCTGGGCCAGCTGCAGAACGCTTCCTGCGTTCTTTTCTGGGCCGCCGTGCCCTACAGGAGCGAATGGCGCTATGGCAAGGCTGCCGACAAGCTCGTAGCACTGGACGCGGGCCATTCCTGCCAGAATCTCTATCTCGCCTGCGAAACCCTGGGTTTCGGCACCTGTGCCATTGGAAAATACGAGCAAGTGGAGCTCGACAGATACCTCGGCCTCGACGGCGAGGACATGTTTGCCATGTATGCCGCGATTGTGGGAAAGCCCGCAGCGAGCGAATAGGGAGTTAGCAATGGAAATCGATATCGTCCAACTTCAGATACCGGAGGGCTGCAATATCATCGTCGGCCAGTCTCATTTCATAAAGACGGTCGAGGACATCGCGGAGATAATGGCGAACTCGGTTCCTGGCGCAAAATACGGGCTAGCCTTCAGCGAAGCCTCAGGTCCCTGTCTCGTGAGAACCGAGGGCAATGAAACAGCGTTGGTCGATGCCGCTGCGTTGTGCGCTTTATTAGTTAGCGCAGGACACAGCTTCTACCTCATCCTGGGCCCCGGCGCTTTTCCCATCAATGTTCTGGATCGCATAAAGGCTTGCCTGGAAGTCTGCAGGATTTTCTGCGCCACGGCAAACCCGGTGCAGATTATCCGCGCGAAAAGCGCACAGGGTGCTGGCATCCTTGGCGTCATCGACGGCTCGTCGCCCCTCGGCGTCGAGGCTGAGGCCGACAAGGCTGATCGCAAGGCCATGCTCCGCAGGTTCGGCTACAAGTTCTAGGCAAACGGCTCAGAGCGATCGAAGCGCCGCAAGAACAATCTCCTTCCTGAGTTCGTTGATGTTCTGTGGCGCCTCGACATGGAGGCGGTTGGCGAGTAAGGCGACCGCAAGATGCGATTCGCGGTTCAGGTAGAGATAGGTGCCTGTAAAGCCCGTGTGGCCAAAACCACCTCCCGGATAGAGTTCGCCCAGCTGGAATCCAAGGCCGCGATTTCCTCCCTGATCCTGGCAGGCTTCTTCGACAAGGCTCGGCGAGAGGAATCCGTTGTGGCCGTTTGGATCCAGATACAGCTTCCCCAACGCACAGAGATCACGCGCCGTCGAGAAGACGCCGGCGTGGCCTGCCACGCCGCCGAAAAAGTAGTGGCAGTTCCCGTCGTCCGGCTCGCCTACGAAGGGTATACCGTCAGGGCGCCAGCTCAAAAAGACAAGTCCGAGATCATCCACCATCTTTTTCTCGATGCGATTGCCGAATTCCGTCGCGGCGAAAGGGCCGCGCTCGAGTTTATAACCTGTGTCAGCCAACTTCAAAGGACCGCAGACGATATCACGCATTGCCGCCTTCAAGGGAAATCCGCTCACGCTTTCCACGATCTTTCCGAGAAGCATGTAGTTGAGGTCGGAATAGACGACCTCGCCGCCGAGGGGGAAGCGCTCCAGAACGCTCTCCATTATGGAAGCGAAATCGCCACCGCCCGCGGCATAGAATGGATACCAGTAATGCAGGCCGCTCGAATGCGTCATCAGCTTCCTCACCGTTATGGCTAAAAAAGCTTTTTCGAGCAGCGGATGCCCTGATGACATTCTGGCGGTAAAGTCTATATCGCACAACGCAGTGTCGAGTGTGAGCTTTTTCAATGTTGCGAGGCGAAGGGCCGCCGTCGTGGTGAATAATTTCGTGAGGGAGGCGAGGTCGAATTTCGTACTTGTCGCCATGGGGTCATGGCGGTTCGCCGCGAAGAGTGCGTATCCATAGGCATGTTCAAGAAGCAGCTGGCCGCCGCGCTCGATCCTCACGACGAGTCCCGCAGCGAGTTTCCGCGAAAGAGCGCGTTCGGCGATGGCGTTAATCGCGCCGGCCAGCCCTTCTCCGCTCATGGTTTCCTTTTCACCATAAGAAGTTCCGTGATACCATCGACGGCGAAATCAGGGATCGACCCAGCCTTGCTGTATCCATGCTTTTCGTAGAATGCGATGGCGCCGAGGTTGAAGTCCGACACCATAAGCGTCCAAACTCTGCCGATGGAGCGCGTGCGCCTTTCAAACTCAGCGAGAAGGGCCGAACCGACGCCGCCTGACCTTTTCTGCGTGTCGACGGCGATGAGCTTCAGATAGGGAGCCGAGCCGAAAGCCCCGCGCGGGTCGATCCAGGCAAAGCCGAGTATGTCACACGGAGAGGCGCCGCCAGTTTCATGAGTTCCGTCGTCCTCGCGGGCAATCACGATGATGGCGCCTGAGGCCAGTCCAGTACGCATTTTTTCTGCGAGGGCGGCGCGCACGAAGCCATAGCGTTTTCCAATTTCGGATTCGCAGGCTATGCGCGCGCAGGATTCTATATCGCCCAACGTTACATCATCGATAAGCAGCGGCATGACGACGCTCCTCATGAATACAGGAAGCAGGCCACCTGATGGCCGGCCTCGGCTTCCACGAGCGGCGGCGCGCTCGCGGCGCAATGCTCCATGGCTTCGGAACATCGTTCCCTGAATGGACAGCCGGCCCTTTCCTTCGTGGGTGAGGGCACGTCGCCCTTCAGTATGATGCGCTTGCGCAGGCGTTCCTTGGGCGGATCGGGAATAGGCACGGCCGATAAAAGCGCGCGAGTGTAAGGGTGCAGGGGCTTTTCGTAGAGAACGGCCGAATCGGCTATCTCCGCTATCGTTCCCAGATACATCACAACGATCCTGGAGCAGAAATACTCCACGACCGCGAGATTGTGCGCGATGAAGAGAAAAGTGAGATCGAACTCGTCCTGCAGATCCTTTAGGAGATTGAGAATCTGCGACTGGATGGACACATCGAGGGCGCTCACCGGCTCGTCGGCGATGATGAGCTTGGGCTCGAGGGCAAGGGCGCGCGCGATGCCGATGCGCTGCCGCTGGCCGCCCGAGAATTCATGGGGATAGCGGCTTCCGAACGAAGGGAGAAGGCCCACTTTTTCCATCAGGGTGGCGGTCTTGACCTTGATCTGCTCTTCGGTGAGATTGAGCGCGCCCCGCTTCGCGTAGATGCGCAGGGGCTCGGCGATGATGTCGGCGGCCTTCATCCTCGGATCCAGGGACGAATAGGGATCCTGGAAGACGATCTGGAAATTTCGGCGCGCCTCGTACAGCTCCTTGGGCGAAAGAGTGCGGAGATTCTTCCCTTCGAAGAGGATTTCTCCCGCCGTCGCGGGCTGAAGTTGGGCGATCGCCATCGCCGTCGTCGACTTGCCGCAGCCCGACTCGCCCACGAGGCCGAGCGATTCGCCTTTTTTCAGGGAAAAGCTGATATCGTCCACCGCCTTGAGCCAGCCGACCCGACGGCGCATCAGGATTCCCTTTTCGATGGGGAAATAAACCTTGAGATTCTTCACTTCGAGCAGAGGCTTTATATAGTGCGATTTATCGGGCATCATGGCTCACTCCATCGCTTGAGGCATGCAGCCAGCAGCGCACCGACCGCGTCGCGCCGAAACTCGTTTC
>PGXP01000284.1 GCA_002839205.1 Spirochaetae bacterium HGW-Spirochaetae-9 | reverse complement strand
CGCGCCGCTGTAACGGCCGGGCATTGCAATGACTTATATCCACGGCCTCGGCCACTTCCACCCGGAAAACATCATCGACAACGCGTTCCTGCGCGATCTCGATATCGGCACCGACGCCGACTGGATCATGGATCGGGTCGGCATCGAGCGTCGGCGCACAGTGTTGCCGCTCGATTACATCAAGACCACACGCAATGCCGACCCGCGTCAGGCCATCGAAGCCTCGCTGTACAGCAATGCGCAAACCGGTGCGCGTGCGGCGCAACAGGCAATCGCGGCGGCTGGCCTGAACCCGAGCGATATCGGCCTGGTGATTTCCGGCAGTTGCTCGCCGCAATCGAGCTGTCCGGCCGAGGCCTGCACCATCGCCGCCGAACTGGGCATCGACGCACCCGCGTTCGATCTCAATTCGGCGTGCTCCTCGCTGGCCGCGCAACTGCATTTTCTCGATTCCATGCGCCCCGAGCGCCTACCCGATTTCGTGCTGGTGGTGCAAGCCGAAAACAGCACCCGTGCCATCGACTACAACGACCGCAACAGTTGCGTGCTGTGGGGCGATTGCAGCAGCGCACAGGTCATATCACCGCGTGTGCCATCGCGTCTGAAGATCACGCACAGCCAGTTCGCATCGAATCCGGAAAACTGCGACAAGGTGCGCTTCGTCAATGCTGGCCATTTCACCCAGGAAGGCCGCACTGTGCAGACATTTGCGATCCGGCGCAGCCTGGCGCTGATTGCGCAATTGCGCGAGCGGCTGGACCAGGCCCGCGCCGCAGCGCTGAAGTTCATCGGACATCAGGCCAATCGCGGCATGCTCGACAACATTTGCCGCAGCGCCGGCATCAGCGCGGAAAACCATTTCTTCAACGTCAATGAATACGGCAACTGCGGTGCTGCCGGTGCGCCCAGTGTGCTCTCGCAACACATTGGCGACTTGCGCGATGGCGATGTGGTCGCATTGGCGGTAGTCGGTGGCGGCCTGAGTTGGGGCGCGTTGATGTTGGAGGTCTGCGCATGAATCGGTGTACTTGCGTGTTCATGTCCCGGGTTACGGCTACGCCTAACCCGGGCTACGAGGTGGGCAAATGAGCCTGCTGTCGTACGCCGATTTTTTGCGCGCGCAAACGCTGTCCAAGCCCGAATTGCTGGCCTGGGGCAAGCAAAGCCTTGTCAGTGATGCGCCGGGCACGATCCCCTCGTTGCCGTTGCCGCCGATGCTGATGTTCGACCGCATCACCCAAATCGAGCACAACGGCCGCCGTGGCCAGATCGTGGCCGAGCAGGACATCCATCTGGATGCCTGGTATTTCCTGTGCCACTTCAGCAACGATCCGGTGCAGCCCGGCTGTCTCGGCGTGGATGCGATCTGGCAACTGCTCGGCATGTACTGTGCGCTGCGCGGTGCGTTGGGTGCTGGCCGCGCGCTGGGCTGCAAGGAAGTCGATTTCTTCGGCCAGATCCGCCCGCACGATGGCGTGGTCACCTACTCCGTTGATGTGCGCCGTTATTCGCAAATGCAGGGCGGCGCGGTGGTGATCGGTGATGGCAGCGTCAGCGTCGATGGCGAGGCGATCTACAGCGTGCGCGACGCCAAGGTGGGCATCTATCCCGACATCCAGTACAGCGATTACCCGGCGCCATCGGCGAACAGCAAAGGCGGAGTGCTGAACAAATGACTCCCGAACAGGTATTGCAGGCGGTGCCGCAGCAGGCGCCATTCCGGTTTCTCGATGAGATTGTGGAGCTCGACAGCGAGCACATCGTCGGCCGCTACACCTT
>PGXP01000025.1 GCA_002839205.1 Spirochaetae bacterium HGW-Spirochaetae-9 | reverse complement strand
TCGGTAGGATTCATGCCCGCCACTGGCTCATCGAGCAGCATCACGGAAGGTTCCGTGGCCAGGGCCCTGGCAATTTCCAGTTTACGCTGTTCTCCGTAGGCAAGATTTTTTGCCTGTACATCGCGATGCTGATAAATGCCGACAAACTCCAAAAGTTCCAGAACCTGGCGGCGGGAATCCTTCGCCATGGCCTCATTGCGCCTGGGCGCTACTATCGGTCGCCACCATGGTTCGGAATCTTTGTACTGCCTTGCCACCATGACGTTCTGAAAGCAGGTCAATTGAGGAAAGAGCCTGATCTGCTGAAAGGTTCGGGCTATGCCCAAGCGATTTATGGCAGCCATGGAAAGACCCGAGACATCCTTGTCGCCGAAGATGATTTTGCCCGAACTTGGCGTCAAAAAACCCGAAATCATGTTGAGGGTCGTGGTTTTACCGCTGCCATTCGGGCCGATCAGCCCGGTCACCTTGCCCTGAACGATGTCGCAGTCGAGTTCAGAAACGGCCTTGAGTCCTCCAAACTGTTTGGAGAGACCTCGCAGATGAAGATGGCTCATAGGGTGCCCTCCTTCTTTCCTTTTTCGGTAGAAGCTCCTGGCCCCGTGTTCTTGACTAAGTCCATTTCACCCAAATCCTTGGGCAGGCCTGCGCGAATTTTTGTTGTCCCCAAAAAACCGCTCAAGCCCTCTGGCTTGTACAGTATTACAGCGATTAAAAGGACGGCATAGAAGATCTGTCTGTACCCTTGCAGAAAACGTAATGCTTCAGAGGCCACCGACAATAAAATCGCGCCGGCAATCGACCCAGGCAGAGAGGCTGGTCCCCCCAATACATACATCGATAAGACCAGAAAGGATTCGGCGCTGATAAAATTAGAAGGACTTATATACGTGATAAAGTGGGCCATGAAGGCTCCAGCAAGGCCTGCAATGAAGGCGCTCAGCACAAATGCAAGAATTTTATAGAAGGAAACATCGATGCCTAAGGACGAAGCGGCTACCTCGTCTTCTCTGAGGGACAGAAGGACAAGGCCTACCTTGGATCTGACCAGGCGCTCCATGGCGACATAGACCAAGGCAAGCATGAGAAGGATCAATATAAAATATTCCAGGCCCGAATCGATGAGAATGCCGAAAATTTCCGGACGAGGTATTCTGTTTATGCCAAGTGGTCCTCGGGTTAAATCCCTCCAGACCAATGAAACCTGCCTGACTATTTCGGCAAATCCAAGCGTTGCTATACCCAAGTATACTCCGGACAGCCTGAGCGCTGGAAAGCCGATGAGAAAGCCGAAAAAAGCCGCGACAAGGCCCCCCAAGGGCATCGCTATGAGTACGGGAATGGATAGCCGCATGGAGAAAAGCGTCGAGGCATACGCTCCTATTGCGTAGAATGCAACCTGACCAAGGCTCAGCTGTCCGGTAAAGCCGGTTACGAGGTTGACGCTGATGGTAAAAAGGCAATAAATGCAGCAGGTAATGGCCACCTGGTATATGTACTGGCTCCTCGACGCCAGCGGGATGAGCACAAGGACGAGGGCAAGCATCTTGAGATAATGGCGATTCAGGAAGGAGCGAAAGGTGTTTTTCATTTCGCTCTCCTTTTGCCCAACAGGCCTTCGGGCTTGAAGAGCAGAATGAGTATGAGAATCGTAAACGAAATGCTGTCTCTATACTGCGCGGAAAAAATCATCGTACCCAAGGATTCGACAATACCCAAGACAAGACCTCCAACCACTCCTCCGGAAATCATGCCTCGCCCGCCGAGAACGGAGGCTGTAAATCCTTTGAGACCGACGATAGCCCCCATCGATGGCTCTACAAAGTTGTAGTAATAGCCAATAAGCACGCCAGCAATAGCGGCCAATAACGAACCTACTGCGAAGGTTGCAGAAATTACGCTGCCGACATTGACGCCCATTAGTGAGGTTATTTCGCTATCCTGGGAACAGGCTCGAATGGTCATTCCATACTTCGTTTTATACATGAACAAAGAAATAGCGATCATGAGGAAGATCGAAAGTGCAATTATAATAATCTCGAGGGAAGAAATTCTTATCCCTGCGATATCAAGGTAGTGTACCGTAAAAGGAGGCTTAAACCCCTGGAATTTGCTGCCAAATATGATAAGCACAGCATTTTCTATGATGATTCCCATGGCGAGTGTCGTAATCAATGATGATACTTTGGGCGCAGCTTTCTTTCGTAATGGTCCTACAGCGATCTGCTGCACTCCGATACCCAATATGGAAGCGATCAGCATGGCTACGCCAAATACTACCAGGATATTGTCTGCTATAAGCTTGGAGGCATAGAGGCCAATGTATGCTCCGAACATAAAAACTTGGCCGTGGGAAAAATTGATCAGCTCCAGAAGACTGAATACCATCGCATAGCCAATAGCCATGAGGGCGTAGATACTGCCCAGTACCACACCATTCGTGATTTGCTGTAGGAACATGGAACCCTCGCTCTATAGTATTCTGTTCGCTGCATAAGAAAGGGTGGGGGCGTTTGTAGCCCCCACCCTTGATAGACTTATTTCAAAATCGGGGATTCCTTGAAGAAGGTCCATCTTCCATTCTTGAGCTGTACAAAAACCTGAGGCTTGGCGATTTCCTGACCTTTGAAACTTATCTCACCCGCCATTCCGCGATATCCAACAAGGTTCTGCAGACCATCGTTCACGGCAGCTCTGGAGGAACCCGATTGTTTGTAGGCGTGCAGAATAGCTCCCAGGGCATCGTAGGCGTTCCCTTGGTAATTGCCGGGCAAGGCTCCATTGAACTCGGCCTTGAAAGCCTTCACGAACTCCTGAACTGTAGCCCTTGGGTCATCGGAAACGAATTCATTTACGACGTACATCCCTTCGGCATATTCCTTGGCCATATCGAGGAACTGATCTTCCACAAAAGTGCCTGAGCCGACCAGCTGCACGTTGATCCCCAAGGCTTTAGCCTGCTGAGCAATGATCGCGCCTTCGGCATAGTAGGTCATGATAGCGAGAACATCAGGATTTCTTGACTTGATGCGAGTGAGTTGGGTTTTGAAATCCTTGTCGCCGTCATAGAGGACTTCTTCTGCCACCATCGTGGCACCAAGCTTCTTGGCGCGGGCGACAAAATAATCCTTAACGCCAATACCCCAATCGTTGTAAACATAGAGCACTGCCACACGCTTTTTGCCCAATTCCGTCACCGCAAGGTCGGCGATCATCGGCGCATAAACGTCAAAGCCGGTCCACATCTTGAACATGACTTTATTGCCCTTGGTGAGGAGAGGGTTGGAAGCGGAAGGGGTGATCATCGACAGTCTTTCCTTTTCCAGGATTGGCGTTACTGCGAAGCATACCGAGCTGGTGTAGCTTCCGATCACGGCGACGATGTCCTTATCACCAAGGATTAGTTGGGCGATATTCGCAGCTTCCTTGGGGTCTGCCTTGTCGTCAAAGTACTTCAGCTCCACCTTTTTGCCATCGATGCCGCCAGCAGCATTCACTTGCTTGGCTTTGAGCTCTACGCCCTGCCTGAACTGCTCGCCGATGTTGGCGAGGTTGCCGGTCAAGGGAGCCATCACTGCTACCTTGATCGTCGCCGGTTTGGCCTGTGCATAGGCTGACACAGCCAAGAGCGCGAGCAATGCGATTGCGATCCACCGTTTCATCTTCATCATTCTCCTCCTTGATCTGGGATTTCCATGTTGTAGAAATCCCCCATATACTTTGCGTACTCCAGAAGGAAGCTGACCAAGAGTTTTTTTTCTTCCTCTGGGAGCGCATTGAACCTTTGAAAAACAGATCTGTTCCTGTTGAAATGATACGCTTCGTGAGCATCGTATAAAGTTTTGCCGAGGGGTGTGAGACGGTAGTAAATCTCTTTTCTGTTGTTCGGTCGATTATATTTTTCGATATACCCTTTCTTGCAAAGCCGCGCCGCCCGCAGAGAAATATTGGCCTTTGTCAGCCCGAGTATTTCTGCAATCTCATTGGTGTTGGCGCTGGAATGATCTTGAATGGCTTCGATGAAGTGGGCTTCGGCAGGCGTCGCCATGACTTGAGGAGAGTAGTTTACCTTCTTTCCGAAGTGGGAGTGTATCTCATTCATGATGCGTCCCATGAGTTCGTCGATCACCGCCAGATCGCTTTTCACTCGTCACTCCGATATTGTTAATGACATTAACAATATCCTAGGGTAACAAAATTCTGCTGTCAAGCTTTTTTTTATAAAACGTGATCGGTTGATAATCGGGGAATGCAGAGGGGAATGACTGGTGGGACAGGACCTCGGGATGCGCAGGATCCAGCTGAAGGGTTTTTGCTGATTCGGGCATTTCCTTGCGAAACTGGCGATCCTGGTGTCACGTCAGGTCTTCTTTGCCTTTTGCGGTCTTTTACTCCTTGCACGCGCGGCGAAAGAGGAGGCCTGAGCCGGTGAAGATGACGATGAAGATGCCGTTGAGGCCAAGGAGTTCGGCGGGAGGGCTCCAGGGCATGCCCGCCTTCAGGATGATGGAGATGATCGCGATCACCGCCTGGGCAAGCGCCATCGTGAAGAGCGTCAGCGCCATGCCCGCGGGTTTCCGGCGGCTCAGAATGGTTCCCGCAATTCCGATCAGCACCACGGATGCGTAGACTGCATTCTTCGGATTTTCATCTTCGCCGATGATGCCAATCCCCAGACTCATCCATATGAGGAATAAAACTCCGAAAACGCTGAGCGCAATCGCCGATATATACTGAAAGTTCGCCCGAGGTCTCATGCCTTAAGCACCAAATCCAGCGTCTTTTCGAAGCTTGACACCGTCCGCTCGATATTCCCGATCTTGTCGAGACCGAAAAGCCCCACGCGGAATGTCATGAAATCGGCAGGCTCGTCGCATTTGAGGGGAACGCCTGAAGCCACCTGCATCCCCAGATCGAGGAATTTTTTGCCCGACTGGATGCCCGGATCCTTCGTGTAGCTGACAACGACGCCAGGCGCCTCGAAACCGGGGGCCGCGACGCTCGGGAAACCCTTTTGCGCCACGATGCCGCGAACGCGCCTTCCTAGCTCAGCCTGCGCATCCTTCGCCTTCCCGAATCCGAAACTCTCCATTTCGGCCATCACCGTAGACAGCGCGATGAGAGAATCCGTGGGCGGCGTGGCGTGATAGGCATGTCTTCCCTGCTCATAGGTTTCCATGATTTCGAGCCATTTTTTCAGGTCACAGGCGAAACTCGAACTCTGGGTAGCAGCGATGCGACTGTGGGCTTCCGTGCCCAAACAGACCATCGCGCAGCAGGGCGGACCACACCAGCCTTTCTGGGGGGCAGTGACGAGGATGTCGACACCGAGGGCTACCATATCTACCCATATGGCGCCTGAGGCTACGCAGTCCAGCACAAGAAGCCCTCCGACCGAATGAACCGCTTCGGCGAGAGTTTTGATGTAGGCGTCGGGGAGGAGGATGCCCGAAGAGGTCTCGACATGAGGCGCAAAGACCAACTCGATGTTCTCGCGCTTGATTGAAGTGGCGGCTTCCTCGGCGGGCACCGGCATGAAGGGGCTCTCAGGCGCATCGCTCGTCCTTTTCGCCTTGAGGACAGTGATGGAAGAGGGGATATTTCCCATCTCAAGGATTTGGCTCCAGCGGAAGCTAAAGAGCCCGTTGCGGACGATGAGACAGCGCTTTTCCCTTGCGAACTGCCTTGCGATCGCCTCCATGCCGAAGGTGCCGCTGCCCGGCACGATGATGGCCGAGTGCGCGTTGTAGGCCTTCTTGAGTATCCGGGATATTTCGCGCATGGCACCCTGGAAGCGCTTGGACATGTGGTTCACCGAACGGTCGGTGTAAACGACCGAATACTCCAGAAGACCGTCAGGGTCGACATTGGGCAACAGGCTGGGCATGGGTTCTCCTCTTCGATGGATGAAAACTGACGAAAAGTTTATGTCCGGGAGGACGGGATGTCAATTACGGCTTTGCGCGATCCCGTCATTGGCAGCCTGACAGTGAAGACCGAGCCTTCACCCGACCAGCTTTCAGCGCGCACCGACCCGCCATGGGCAAGGGCGATGTGGCGGACAATGGCGAGGCCTAGGCCCGTTCCGCCCGATTTTCTGTCGCGGGATTTATCGGCCCGATAGAAGCGCTCGAAAATTCGCTGGAGGTCGGGGGCAGGGATGCCAGTGCCTTTGTCCTTGACGCTGAGCTCGATGGAATCGCCCACTGCCTTGGCTTCGAGGCTGACGGCCAAACCTTCGGGGGAGTAGCGAACGGCGTTCTCGAGGAGGTTGGTGAGGGCTTGTTCGACAAGGCCGGGGTTGGCGGTGAGGTTGAGCGTGGGCGGTATCGAGGATTCGAGGCGCACGGAGCGGGCATCGGCCTGGCCTTTGACGTTCTCGAAGGCTGCCCGGCATATCTCCTCGAGGGAGCAGGGCTCCATGCTGAGCCATCCTGCGGGGTCGCGCTCGAGCCGGGCAAGTGAGAGGAGATCTTCGACTATCCTTTCCATGCGCAAAGCGTTGCGCTCGATGATTTCGAGATGGCGGGCGGCTTCTTCTGTGCTTTGGCCGCCTTGGCGCAGTGTCTCGGCAAAGCCGCGGATGAGATGGATGGGTGTACGCAGTTCGTGGGAGACATTGGCGACGAAGTCGGTGCGCATGGTTTCGAGCCTTTTCAGGACGCTTATATCCGTGACGGCGAGAACGATGCCGGAAGCCTGGCTTGCTGCGGTTGCGGCGCCGGCTGAGGTTGCACTCGGTCTGCCGGCAAGCAGGGAGGCGTTGACGCGGAGGGTTTTTTCGCTTCCCGCGTAGAGGGTGAGATCTTCAGTGAGTGGGATGCCTGCCGCCAGGCAGCGCTCGGCCAGGTCGGCAAGGGCTGAACAGCCCGCCATGGGAGCAAGGAGTCTGCCGGGCAGGCTCTTCGGTTCGGCGCCGAGTAGGGTATGGGCGGCGGGGTTGGCTTCGATCACCTTAAGCTGGCTGTCGAGGGCGAGGATGGCTTCGCCCGCGGAATCGAGGATGGCGGAAAAGCGCCGGCCCAAGGCTTCGGCTTCCAGAGCTTTTTGCGTGAGACTGGCAGCCATGGTGTCGAGTGACTGCTCAAGGATTTTCAGCTCGGAAGGCAGGGATTTTATCGGCGAGGGATCTGCGTCGGGCGGATCACCTGAGGAAAGGCGCCGCGCATGGTTGGCGAGCAGGATGAGGGGTCGGTCAAGAGCGCGCACAAGGATGAAGGATCCGGCGAGGGCTGTGAGGGCGACGGCAAGGGCGGCGAGAATCATGGAGCGTTTGGCGTCGCCCAAAGATGCCATCAGGCCGGGGAGGGGGAGGGCGAGGCGAAGAGTGCCTGACAGTGGGCCTCCCAGTGTGCCGCCGTCGGGCTCGCGCAGGGGTATGGCCGCGTAGAGCATCCACTTGCCCGTGGTGGCGGAGAGCCGTCTGGACCAGGAGGCTTTACCGGATAAGGCTTCTGCCACTTCGGGCCTGTCGGCGTGATTGTCCATAGTGACAGGCTCAGCGGCGGAGTCCCCGAGGACTCGGCCTGAGGCATCGATAAGGGTGACGCGGTAGCCTGCGTCGCGGGCGGCCAGGGTGCAGAAGGCAGCCGCCGCCGCGGGGCTGGACGGGTCGGACCAGGTGGGGGGAAGGAAGGCGGCGGCGGCCCACGCTGCCCTATCGAGCCCTTCGGCGTTCGACTGGATGTATGTTTTCTCAGCTATCGAGAGGCTCAAGCCAAGAACAACGAGGGCTACAGCCAGGACAGCCGCCGAAACGACAGCCAGGCTCCGGGCGAAAAGACTTTTCTTCATGGCTTTTCCCTGAACCGGTAACCTATGCCGCGCACCGTCTCAATGAGTGCGCCAGCTTCGCCGAGCTTGCGCCTCAATGAGAGAATGTGGACATCCAGGGAGCGGTCGGTGACGGGGTAGTCCTCGCCCTTGGCCTTCGCGATGGCCTGGGAGCGGGTGAAGACGCGGCCGGGTTCGCGCATGAGGAGTTCGAGGAAGGCGAATTCGGTGGCCGAGAGGTCCACGAGCTGCCCATGGGCTGATACCTCGTGGCGCAGGGGGTCGAGGATGATGCCGCCGACTTCCAGCCGATCTTCGTCGGAGGCTTGGACTTCGCCCTGTCGTTTTGCACCTTCCGCACGCCTGAGTATGGAGCGTATCCGGGCGACGAGAACCTTGGGGCTGAAGGGTTTGGCGATGTAGTCGTCGGCGCCGAGGTCGAGGCCGGCGACGATGTCGGCTTCCTCGCCGCGGGCCGAGGCAATGATGACGGGAAGCGCGGCGCTCTTCGGCCGCGCACGCAGTGCGCGCAGGACAGCGAGGCCGTCCATGCCGGGGAGCATGAGGTCGAGGACGCAGAGGCTGACAATGTTATCCGCCATAAGGGCGAGGGCTTTCTCCCCGTTTTCGGCATGGAGGCTCTGCCAGCCTTCCTTGCGGAATGAGACGGAAAGGAGTTCGGCGATATCGGGGTCGTCCTCGACGATGAGGATCATCACGCTTTCCACAGCCTCAAGCCTCCCTATTCGTTCAGGTCCACCCGCGTGCCCTTCACCATGAAGACGATATCCTCGCAGGCGTTGGTCATATGGTCGCCCAGCCGCTCGAGATAGCCTGAGGTGGTGAGGAGCTTGGCGGCTCGCTCTGCCTCCTCCGGCCTTTCGCGCATCATGGCGAGCACGTCGTTGACCAGGGCTTTGTGCTCGCCATCCACGATATCATCCATCGCGGCTGCGCTCAATGCCAGCTCGATGGAACGGTCGCAGAAGGCCCTTGCGGTGTCCCTCATCATTGCACCGTCTATTTCGGCCATGTGTGCCAAGCGTTCGATCATGCGCGATTTGGGCTCGCCCGCGAACTTGCCGGTTGCCTTGGCCAGGTGGACTGCGTAGTCGGCTGCCCTCTCATAGTCGCCCGCTATCTTGGAGGCAGCGACGAGGATCCTCAAATCCCCTGCCACGGGCTGCTGAGTGGCAAGGGCTACGGCCACGAGATCCTCGATATCCAACTGGATGCGGTCGATTTCGGCGTCACCTCGCTTTACTGCCTTCACGAGGTCCATATCCTGGTTCCGGATGGCGAGCGATGCTTTGAGGAGGGCTTCCTCGGCCTTGGCGGCGATGAGGGTGATGGCCTTGTCTATTTGGGCGAGTTCTTCTGTCAATCTTGTCCTGTCGGTCATTTTCCCGTCCTGTAGGTCATTGTTTTTCCTGTTATCCTGTCTGGCTTTTTGAACGATTATCAGCCGAAGCGGCCAGAGATATACCGTTCCGTGCGCTCGTCCCTCGGGGTGACGAAGAGCTGTCTGGTGGGAGCGTATTCGACCAGGTCGCCCGTGAGGAAGAAGGCAGTGCTGTCCGAAACGCGGCCTGCTTGCTGCATGTTGTGCGTCACGATGATGATAGTATACAGGCTTTTCAAGTCTTCCAGGAGAGATTCTATCTTGGCCATAGAGAGGGGATCGAGGGCGCTCGTCGGCTCGTCCATGAGGAGTATCTCGGGCTTGAGCGCCAGAGCCCGTGCGATGCAGAGCCTCTGCTGCTGGCCTCCCGAGAGGGCGTAGGCGCTGCGCTTCAATTTGTCCTTCACCTCGTCCCAGAGGGCCGCCTGCTTAAGGCTGGACTCCACCAACTCGTCCATATCCCCCGTCCAACCGTTGATGCGGGCGCCCCAGGCTATGTTTTCGTAGATACTCTTCGGAAAAGGGTTGGGCTTCTGGAAGACCATGCCTATGTTCCTGCGCACTTGGACGGCGTCGACGGCCGCGTCGTAGATATTGACGCCGTGGAAGAGCACCTGGCCCCTGGTCTTCGTGTCGGGAATGAGCTCGTTCATGCGGTTGAAGGCGCGCAGGGCCGTGCTCTTCCCGCAGCCCGAGGGACCGATGATCGCCGTCACCGAGCGTTTCGCGAAGGCCATCGTCAGGTCGCGCACGCCTATGTGGCCGTCGGCGTATTCTATGGTCATGTTCCGCACGTCGAGTGCAATTGCATTGTTCACGTGTTTGTTCTCCGTCGGGCGCTGAAGCGGTTGCGAAGGATTATGGCCGTCGCGTTGAGGGTCAGAAGAAGGACGAGGAGGACGAGGATCGCCGCGGCGGCGAGGTTCTTGAATTCTCCCTGGGGACGGGAGGTCCACTGGTAGATCTGGATGGGAAGGGTGGTAAAACGTGAGAAAGGACTCACCGGATCGATCGTGAGGAAGGTGGAGGCGCCCACCACGACGAGGGGAGCCGTTTCGCCTAGGGCGCGGGAGATGGCGAGGACGGTGCCCGTGAGGATCCTGTCGGCGCTGGCGGGCAGGACGTGGTGCCAGATCGTCTGCCATTTCGTAGCGCCCAGGGCGAGGCCGGCCTTCCTCAGGGATTGGGGCACGGCGCGCAGGGCTTCCTGCGAGTTGATGATGATCACCGGCAGGACGAGGAGGGCGAGGGTGAGGGAGGCCGAGAGGATGGTCCGCCCGCTCGCGGCACCTTTTTCGGCCGCGCCGAAGAGGACGCCCGAGGTAAGCGGCTCGAGCCAACGCACAAAGACGGCCAGGCCCAGCATGCCGTAGATGATCGAGGGCACGCCGGACAGGTTGTATATGTTGAGCTGTATGAAGCGGTTCACCGCGTTGTCTGCGGCGTATTCCTCCAGCCAGATCGCCGCGGCCACGCCGAGGGGAAAGGCGATGAGGAGTGTGAGGAGAATCGTGGCCAGGGAGCCTATAGCCGCGCCGCGAAGGCCCGAATCCAGCGCAGAGCTCGACTGGGGATTCGCAAGGAGGCTGGCCCGCAGCCAGGAGCGGAAATACAGCCTGCCGTCGGGGAAATCGCTGTCCCTGAAGTCAACTATGGCTTTGCGCTGGAAGACGCTCTGCGCGAGGGTCCAGGTCCGCGCTGGTCTCTCCTGGACGATTTCCGTCATCACGATGCCGAGTAGTTCTTCCCTGCTTCTGGATTCAAGGGGCTTGGCTTCTTCCAGCGCGGCAAGATGGCGGCGGGTGAGCCCTTCCTTGAGCGTCTCGATGAGGGCGGGGACTTCCTGGCTTTCCAGGGCGACACCCTCCCTGGCCAGGCTCGCGGGATCGACGTCCGAGGTTACGAGCACGTAGCCGAAGCTCTGCGAGACGATCGAGAGCACAAGGATGACGAGGAAGAGGACGGAAATGGCCGTGGCGATGAGAAAAGCCGTGCCCCAGCGCGCTGCCCTGGCTTTCCGCACACCCAGGTTTTCCGCATGCACGCCGTTCATTCGTACACCTCCCTGCGCTTGCCCACGATGTGGCGGGAGATGAGATTGAGGATCATCGTGATGACGAAGAGGGTGGCGGCTATGGCGAAGAGGCTCGAATAGTCGATGGTATCGTAGGAGAGATCGCCGCCCGATATCCTGACGATATGGCCCGTCATGG
>PGXP01000283.1 GCA_002839205.1 Spirochaetae bacterium HGW-Spirochaetae-9 | reverse complement strand
CCGCGTACTGGCGGATGACGCGCTCGGCGTCGGGGCCTTCGGGAACGTTTTCGATGTATTTTGTCTCGATCTGGCTGCCAAACTGCTTTTCGACAGCGAGTCGGCCGCGGTCATGTTCATAGGTCCATCCCATGTCACCCGGGGGCCCAATGTATACAAAGGCTATCTTCAGGGGCTTTTTCGCCTGGGAAGCGGCAGGGGCGACCAGGGAGAAAATCATGGTGAGGGCCATGAGACCTAGGATTAGCTTTTTCATCGACAGCTCCTTGTGCGGGTAGGGATGGCATGCGGACCGAAAAGCCCGCCGCGCAGGGGTATGCGCAGGCGTCATACTATCCCCCCCTTCGGGGAGCTGTCAATTTAATTTCTCAGGATGGCTGTGACTTATTGGGTGATCCAGGACTGCTCGGCCCCTTTGACCGACTTGACTTTTGGGAGCCATTTCGTCGCCTCGGCGCGGGTGGGGTAGGGTCCAACCTTTACGATATAGCGGCTTTTCCCGTCTATATCCTTGACGGTGATCACGGCAGGCAGGCTGCTCCCCGCCATGGTCGACTTCAGGGCGTCGGCATTGTTCTTCACCGAGAAACTGCCTGCCTGAATCCAATAGTCGCCCGTTGCCGACTGCGGTGCCGGGGCGGCTTTGGCAACAGGGGCCTTGGCAACAGGAGCCTTCGTCGTCGTCGTAACCTTGGCCACGGGAGCTGCCGCCGGCTTGGAGGCCGTGACTGCAGGCTTCACTGTTGTGGGCGTTGTGGGCGCTGCAGGCGTCGCGGGTGCAGCAGGTTCAACATAGATTGTCGTTGTCGCCGGCTTGGCCGATAGTGCCGGGGCCGGAGCAGCGCCGTTCTGGTCATTTCCGTAAACAATTATGATATCGCCAGAACTCGTCGTCTGCGTGGTGGAGGGCTCTGCAGGCGCGTCGGCGAGGAAATCCTGTGGATTTTCTTGACGCTCTTCAGCCTTGCCGCTCAGGTCAAAAGGCTCCTGATTTACGGATTTCCCTGGCGAGAAGATGAGGAAGGCCGCGCCCACGACTATGAGGACGAAAAGGCTGACTGCGGCTGCAAGCCAGAGAAACTTTCTTGAGTTTTCGGGTTTTTTATCTTCGGACATCGCTGCAACTCCATGAAGGGTCGGGTTTCCAGGCCAGGCTGTGGCGAGGTTGAACCGGTGTTAGTCCCCAACATTCATGAATATCGGACACCTGGGCGTGGAAGTAGAGGAGTTTTTGCGATCAAGCGCTCAGGTTGGCCTGAGTTTTTCCCGCAGCGCTGTGGCAATGGAGTGCCTCAAGGCCTCCAGTCCGCCAGAGTTTTCCACGAAAATGACGGGAGGACCATTCGCGGGCCGCAGCTTCCAGAGCGAGCGCTGACTGGCGATCCGCCTGAGAATGTCGATGGTGCCCAAGCCGTCGCGATCCCTGCCGCGCTGGAGGCGCAGCCAGAGTGGAGCCTGGATTTCGATGATGAGATCGCATCGCCGGGTGAAGTCGGTGCGGTACAGGAGGGGTGCGTTGATGCAGGCCTTGTCGCTCGAAGCGATCTCTTTTTCCATGAGGTCGAGGATGACAGGGTGGACGATCGACTCGTGAAGCCTGAGGCGTTCGGAATCGGCAAAGACAATCCTGCCAAGTGCTTTCCTGTCGATCGAGCCGTCGGCGGCGAGGATGCCCTTTCCGAAGACGGCCACAAGCTTTTCGGAGCAGAGTTCGAGCGCCCTGTGGGCCAGTCTGTCGGCATCGACATTGGCGAAGCCCATGGATTCGAGGATGGCGGCTGCC
>PGXP01000024.1:5049-16466 GCA_002839205.1 Spirochaetae bacterium HGW-Spirochaetae-9 | reverse complement strand
CCGCCGCCGTTCTGGACATCGCCTCGCTCTTGAGGAAGCCTGCCTTCCCGGTGAATTCGGGCTTGAAATACCTGTCCGCCATGAGATTGTCCTCAATGCTGGCCGGCTGGGCAGTTCCGACGGTCATCCTGTCCTCGGCGATGTGTGCCAGCCCTGCCTTCCTTATTTCCCCTGGCTTTCTGTTCGTGACATCCTTGCCCTGAACGACGACCGACCCCGAGAGGGTTCTGATTGAGCCCGTGAGAATGCGCACGAGTTCGGACTGCCCGTTGCCGTCGACGCCGACGACACCGAGGATTTCACCCTTGCGCAGGGAAAACGAGAGATGGTCGACGGCGGGGATGCCGAAATCGTCCACAAACGAGAGATCCCTGGCGGCGAGAATCTTCTCGCCTGGCGCAGCTTTTCCCTTGTCGACGGTCAGGATAACTTCGCGTCCGACCATTTCGTTGGAGATCGTCTGTCTGTCCACCTCGGAAACCTTGTGCGTTCCGATCATGCGGCCGTCGCGCATCACGCTCACCCTGTCGCAGAGCTTGAAAATCTCGTTGAGCTTGTGGCTGATGAAGATGATGGTGTGCCCATGCTTCCGCAAGGCTTCCAGTTCGATGAAGAGCTCATCCGTTTCCTGGGGGGTGAGTACGGCGGTGGGCTCATCCAGGATGAGAATCTTGGCGCCGCGATACAGGGCTTTCAGGATCTCTAGCTTCTGCCGCATGGATACCGAGACATCCACGACGCGGGCGCGGGCGAAAATCGTGAAGTTGTATTTTTCTGCCAGTTCCTCGGTGAGGGCGACCGCCTTGTCGAGATCGAATATATGGCTTCTTCCCTTGTGCGTTTCCTGGCCAAGCACGAGATTTTCCGCAAGCGAGAGGCTGGGCACGAGCATGAAATGCTGGTGTACCATGCCGATACCCGCCTTTATGGCATCCTGGGAGGAGGCGAAGGTGATGGGCTTGCCTTCAAAGTACATCTGGCCGGAGGAAGGGCTTTCCTCGCCGTAGAGGACTTTCATAAGGGTGGATTTTCCTGCCCCATTCTCCCCCACCAGGCCGAGGATCTCCCCAGGAGCGACGCCGAAATTTACCTGCTTGTTGGCCATGGTGCCATTGGGATAGACCTTGCTGAGGGCTTTTGTCTCAAGTATGAATTCCACCACCGCCTCCTGATCGCATCTGCTGTACCGCTGATAAGAACAATGCCCACTCCTCGCGGAGAGGCGTGGGCACTATGTTTGCGCGAAAGCTCTACTGAGCTTAAAGCTCAATAGATCTTTGCTAGTTCTTGGCCGCGTTTACGGCATCGCGCATCTTGTTGATCTCTTCGGTGCTCATGGTGAAGGCAGAGGGGATCTTTACGGTGCCGGCCTTGATCTCGGACTGGATCTTTTCGAGGTCCTTCTGCACCGATGCGGGAACTGCCTTGTTGAAGCCGGAATAGGCGATGGCGCCTTCGGCCGCGCCGATGTACCCCTTCTGCCCGCCGAGCTTCTCGCCGTCCATGAAGCGGCTCACCGCCTGGAAGAGGGTGAGGTCAACGCGCTTCATCGTGGAGGTGAGAATCTGGGAAGCTTTGGCCGGTTCGCTGCCGAAGAGGGAAGCCTGGTCGGTGTCGACACCGATCGCGTACTTGCCGGTTTCGGCCGCAGCGTCGAAGAGGCCGAGGCCCGCACGGCCTGCGGCATGATAGATCACGTCGGCGCTGTAGGTCTTTATCTGGATAAAGGCCTGGTCCTTGGCCTTGGCGGTGTCGGTGAAGGAGTTGACATAGTTGTAGATAACCTTGACCGAGGGATTGACCTTCTGGGCACCGGCTATGTAGCCGACGAAGAAGTCATTGATGCTCGTGATCTCGCGGCCGCCGATAAAACCGATGACGTTCGCGGGATTGATCTGGGCGTTGCCCTTGGCCGAGGTCATGAGGCCGGCGAGGGCGCCGGCGAGGTAGCCGGCTTCGGAATTCTTGTACTGGATGGCGTAGACGTTGGCGATATCGTCCTTGGTCCAGCCGTCATACATGATGTAGAGGGTCTTGGGATACCTGGCGGCTACTTCCATGACGGCGTTGTTGAAGTTGTTGGAGCAGAGCACGACTTCATAACCTTCGGCGCCGGCGTCCTCCAGGGCGGGGGAGTACTTGGCCGCGTCGGAACCGAGTTCAGTGTACTTGGTGGTGACGCGATCGCCGAACTTGGCCTTGATCATGTCGAGGCCGGCCTTGGCTGAATCGTTGAATCCCTTGTCGCCGAGGGATCCGGAGATGAGGAGGAATACGTCGGCCTTGGCGGGACCGGCCGCAGCCACGGGTAAAACCATGGCGCAGGCGAGAACGATGCTCAGAACAAGAATGAACTTTTTCATGCGAAGACTCCTTATGGCGATGGCACTGCTTTTTGCCATCATGTTTGTCTGCTATCTGAATACCACTATACTGCATTTCCGTAAAGCCATGGAGGGGTCGGTTAACCGAATTATCGGAAGGAGAATCTTGTCGCTTTTCCGCAGTGGCTCCACATTTGAAAAATTTCCTTGCGCATTTTAAAGAGTCGTGCTATTATTCTATTGGGAACGTTCCCAATACTTGTGATGAAACCAAAGATCAGCATTCATGAGGTTGCCCGTCTCGCGGGTGTCTCAAAAAGCACCGTCTCGCGGGTGATCTCCGAAACGGGCGGCTCGGTGAGCCCAAAGGCCGCGAATGCCGTCAACGCCGCCATACGGGAGCTGGGCTATACCCGCAACACCTTCGCGGCCGGCCTTCGTACTTCGAAATCATATCTCGCTCTCCTCGTCGTTCCCGATATCGCCAACCCCTTCTGGTCGGAAATTGTCCGCGCCGTTCAGGACAGGCTTGAACCGGAGGGCTATTCCGTCGTGGTCGGGAACACCGACTGGAGCGAGGAGCGCGAGCTGGCCTACCTGAATCTGCTGCGCACAGGCCGATTCGACGGCTTGATGATCAACAGCGTCACCGATGATGTCGATCTCATCCTTGAGTCGGGAATTCCTGCCGTACTCATCGGGGAACGCAGCGAGACAGCCCAGGTGGATACTGTGGGAACCGCGACCTACCAGGCGGCGACGCTCGCGCTCCAATATCTCTACGACAGAGGGCATCGCCATATCGCCGTCGTGACGAGCGAAACGGGGAGCGAGCGCTTCCTTTCCCGTCGCTATACGGCCTACATGGACTTTATCGCTGCGAAGGGACTCCGGAAGGATCCTGACCTGATTTTTACTGCACACCTCTCCGCTGGAGTGGGGGAAAAACTGGCTCAGGATATCCTGTCCGTACCGAACTGGCGGCAAAGAATCAGCGCCGTTCTCTGCGGCAACGATATTCTGGCGATAGCGGTCCAGAACGCTTTGCGCGCTGCGGGAGTCGAGCCAGGGAAGGACATATCCATAATGGGGATGGACGACATCCCGGCCGCCGTCCTCACCTGGCCAGCCCTTACGACAATCCGCAAGCCTCGAGCCGAAATAGGGCGAATGGCAGCCGAACTGCTCATGAAAAAGATGGGGGATCCCTCCAGGCTCCCGGAAAAACACCTGTATCCCGGCACCCTCGTCGTACGCGACAGTGTCGCCGAAAAAAGGAACCAAGAATGATGACGAGAAACGAACTGATGGCCAACCGAACCCTGTACCAATCAAGGGCACGCGGCTGTCTTGCGGGACTGGGGGTGGGCGACGCCATGGGCGATACGGGCCGAAGCCAGGAGTACAGGGCAAAGTACGGCATCGTCACCAATATGTATTCCGACGCGAAGAGCACGGACGACACCGAGTTCGGCGTGCTCACCGCCCGCTGCCTCATCGACGCGAAGGGCAAGCCGACGATGGACGATGTCCGCGCCGCATGGCAGCGCTACATCCTGGATCGCGGCGGCGCCAGGAAACGCGCCGGACGCCCCCTCTACGGCGCCATAGAAAACCTCGGACGCGGTCTCGTGCCGCCCGAATCGGGCCGCTACAACGTCATGAATACCGACGATGGCGCCGCGATGCGCGTCAGCCCGGTAGGGATCTTTTGCGCGGGTGATCCGGAGGCTGCCTCGGCTCTCGCCGCGATCGACGCGTGCATCAGCCATGACAGGGACGGCATCTTCGCCGCCCAGGCGATCGCGGCGAGCGTTGCCGTCGCTATTGCAGGCGGAACGGTGGACGAGATTCTCGACGCCGGCTGGAAATGCATGCCCGAGGGATCCTGGATTGCCCGCGCCATGAAAATCGCCATGGAGATCTGTGAAGCCAAGCCTGACATCGAAATCGCCTTCGAGGATCTCCACACAAAACTCTGGACGCCTGAGCATGCGACCGCGGCCGAGGCTGTCCCGCAGATTTATGCGATTTTCCGCCTCACGGGCGGGGATTTCAGGCGCGGCCTGCTGTGGAGCGCGAATTTCGGACGCGACGCCGACACGATCTCGGGCCTCGTATGCTCTCTTTCGGGGGCGATGCACGGTATAGAGGTTATTCCCCAATCATGGGTCGCCCAGATCAGGCATGCCTCGGGCGTCTGCCTCGATTTCAGCGCGGATGAAGATCTTATCGGTCTTGCCGATGAACTCGTGGAACTATCCTACGCGGCTGAGAGGGGTTGAGGAGCTATGAAGGACAGGATCCGAGCCGTTGACGACCTCCTTTCGCCGAAGGTCGTTGTCCACATAGGGGCTTCGGAATCTGGGATCTACCCCTCGGATATATTCCGAAGCCTCCTCGCCTCGCCTGTCACGCTGCATGCGGTGAATCCGCGTCGTCGGGAGGTCTTCGGTCAGTCCTGTCTGGCTTCAGTAGATGATCTCCCCAAGCGCGGGCAAGGGGAGGGGAGGGCTGATCTGGCCATTCTCACCATACCTGCTGCGGCTGTACCGGCAGCCCTTGCTGACTGCATCGAGGCGGGAATCGAGCAGGCGGTGATCATCAGCTCAGGTTTTGCCGAGGCAGGAGCCGAAGGCCGCGCCTTGCAGACCCAAATCGAAGCCCTCGGCGACAGAATTCACATTCTGGGGCCTAACTGTGCAGGGTTCGCAAACATCACTGCAGGCATCACAGCGGCACGATTATATTCGCCCGCGGCGAAGGGCTGTATTTCTCTAATCTCCCAGAGCGGTGCCCTCATGATGGCGCTGCACGGCGCTTTTGCGGAAAAGGGAGCGGGCTTGCGCGCCGTCGTGTCGGTGGGCAATCAGGCTGGCTTCACTCTGGCGGATTTTTTGCATCACTTTGCCGCCGATCCTGGAACCGAAGTGGTCGCCGCTTTCATCGAGGGCATGTCCGACGGCGCTGAATTCGTCAACGCGGCCAAGAAATGCCTTGCCGCCGGCAAACCCGTGATCGCGGTGAAGTCGGGGCGCACCGAACTGGGCAAGAGACTCGCTGCGACACATACGGCAGCCCTCGTCGGAGAGGGAAGGGTGTTCGAGGCAGTCTGCAGGCAATACGGCATCATCCTCGTGGACGATATCGAGGATCTTGTGGCTGCAGCATCCCTGGCGGCAGCCACAATCCATTCCCCACTTGGCCGCATCGCTTGGATCGCCCAATCAGGTGGCCTCGGTTCCCTCGTGGGAGACCTTGCCAAGGCTGCGGGTATCGAACCAGAACCTCTCCCTCCAGAGTTAGGTGCCGCCCTCAATCCTGTCGATCTGGGTGGGGATTGCATGAGAGGCATGGCCATCAAGGATACCCTCCTTCGGTTCCTGAATCATAATCAGGTCGATTCTGTCGTGGTACTCTTCGCCAAGAATCCCAACCGGGATATTGAAGTGGAAACCTCCGAGGGCATCATTGCCGCGCGGAATGCTTCCGGCAAACCCGTCATCGTTGTGTGGGTTGGTCCTTCCCTGCCGGTATCCGGCGGGCTCCAGCTAAATAGGAGCGCTCTTCTGGAGTTGAGCAGGGCTGGCATACCTTTGTTCAGTTCTCCTGGTCCGGCTGTGAGAGCCCTTGGGCGTCTCAAGACCTGGCGCGGATTCAGGGATGAATGGATCGCTGCCGGCCTGGCAAAAGAAGCCCCAGTCGCTAACGCTATTGAAATTGCCAAGGACACTGTGGTTAGGGGAAATGCGTCGAGGACATTACGTTTTCTCGGGCAGCTGGAAACCCTTTCCTGTCTCGAGAAAGCCGGGATCCCCTTCGTACATAGTGTCTTCGTTCCGGCAGATTCCAATGGAAACGAATTGCTTGTACTCAGGACAATAGCTTCTGCAGAAGGACTTAGTTTCGGCACGGGGACCAAGAGTGTTGCCCTGGTACTAAAGCTTATAGCAGCAGGATACAGCCATAAAAGTGACGCAGGCTTGGTGGCGCTGAACCTGGGCAGCGTGGATGCACTGAGAACGGCCGCCCTAGGCATGCTCTCTAGAATTCCTCAGGAGTGCCCGATTGAGGGTTTTTTGCTTCAGCCAATGGTTAGCGGCGGGAGAGAGGTTTTTATAGGAGCCGAGGTCGACCCCCAATTCGGCCCTATCGTCGCTTTTGGACCCGGAGGCATCCTTGTCGAACTTTTAAAGGGAGTGGATTTTCTTCGTCCTCCGTTTAGCGCACGCGAGGCATCGTTTTTCATACAGCGAAACCCTGTCTGGCCTATTCTTGCGGGAGTTCGAGGCACAGGCCCCGCCGATCTTGATGCTATCGCCAGGACGCTTGTAGCTCTTGGTGATTATATGCTCAAACATGCAAAAACCGTGAAATCGATCGATCTGAATCCCTTCTTGGTTTTCGACGCAGGGTCTGGTGGTTTCGCTTTGGATGCGCGCATCGAGGAGGCCGGAGAGTGAGTATCTCGACAGCGATCAGCGGCATAGATTCCGAGGGCGTGGTAATTCGCGGTTACTCTCTGACCGAGCTTATGGCTAAGGCTTCCTTTGCCGAAGTCCTCTACCTTGTTCTTCGGGGCGAACTGCCTGACCGGAAGACGGCGCGTTTGATCGATGCCATCCTTGTGAGTGCCGTCGACCATGGACTGAATGCCCCCTCCATCCACATCGCCAGGGCATCGGCCAGCTGCGGCGTACCGCTCTCAACCGCCGTCGCTGCCGGCATCGCATCTATCGGAACCAATCATGGCGGGGCGGGGGAAGCCTGCGCGCGCTTCCTGCAGGAGGCAATCGTCTCGCTGCCTGAAACAGCATCTGAAAAGCGCAGTGATTCCCTTCTCCAAAGTCTGGCCGAAAAACTTGTCGCCAGATCACTCGATTCAGGGAAGAATCTTCCCGGCTACGGTCATCGGGTCTATAAGGAGAGTGATCCACGAAGCGCGGCGCTTTTTAAGCTTGCGAAGGAGCTAGGCCTTTATGGCGATCATTCGCGGCTCGCCATCCAGGTCGCCGAAGCCATGCATTCTGCAAAAGGCAAGCCCTTGGTGCTGAATGTAGATGGGGCTCAAGCGGCCATTCTCTCCGATCTCGGATTCTCCTGGAAACAGGTTCAAACCCTCTTTATTGTGGGGCGAAGCCTTGGGCTCTGCGCGCATGTCGCGGAGGAACTGGAAAGCGCAGTCCCTCTCGGCTACATCAAGGCCGCACCCGTTGCTGCCGAGTATTCGGGCCAGCCTTCACGGAGCATGCCATGAATAAGCTGGGAAAGGAGATACGGCTCTCGGGCGCCCTCTATCTCATGCTTCTGCCCGCTCTTATCTATTTTATCATCTTCCATATCATCCCCATTTTGAACATGACCATGGCTTTCCAGGATTTCAGGATCATGGGCAAGAGCAACTGGGTAGGCTTAAAGCATTTCAAGACACTTTTTTCATCGCCTGCCTTTTTCGACGTTATGCGGAACACCCTCATCATCAGCGCGATGAAGATCATTCTCTTTTTCCCAATTCCTATAATTTTCGCCCTTCTTGTGAACGAACTTCGAGGCGTAGTTATAAGGAAATTCGTGCAAGCTATCGCCTATTTGCCCCACTTTCTTTCCTGGGTCATCATTGCAGGCGTGTGGATTGGTTTCCTTTCGCCCAAGACGGGAGGAGCCAATAGAATAAGGGTTCTGCTTGGCTTGCCTGTCATCGACTATATGACGAGCAAGGAGCACATCCGCTGGGTCCTCTTTATTTCTGAGACCTGGAGGAGCTTCGGCTGGGATTCCATAATTTATCTTGCGGCATTGATGAGGATCAGCCCCAGCCTCTATGAGTCGGCTGACATGGATGGAGCAGGCGTTGTGGCCAAGATGCGATTTATAACTCTGCCGGAACTTGTCCCGACCATGATCACCGTCTTTATTTTGAACCTTGGATTTTTTCTCAATGCCGGTTTCGACCAGGTGTTCAACATGACCAATGATTCGGTCATAAGTGTCGTGGACATCCTCGATACCTTCGTCTACCGGATAGGACTTGTGAATATGCAGTACTCCTTCTCGACGGCGGCAAGCCTTTTCAAGGGAGTCATCGGGCTGGTCTTAATCCTCTCAACCCATTCGGCCGCAAAACGAGCCACGGGAAAGGGGCTCTGGTAATGTCAGCTAAAATCATCAGCGGAGAAAAAATCTTCCGCGCCCTGCTCTCCGTCTTCCTCGTTATCGTCGTCATTGCGGTTCTCATACCTATGCTCAACATACTCGCACTCTCCCTTACCGACCCCAAAAGGATATCGGAACTCACGGGCCTAAGCGTCCTTCCCAAGGGCTTTTCACTCGTCAATTATCGCGTTCTCGCCGCCAATCCGATTTTCATGAAGAGCATTTTCAACTCGATTTTTATCACTGTTGTCGGCACGGCGATAAACCTCATGGTCACGGCTCTTGCCGCCTTTGCCCTCACAAGGCCGAAGCTTCCCGGAAAACGCGTGTTCATGATCCTTATCATCGTGATCATGGTGCTAGAGCCTGGACTCATCACCGAGTATATGGTTGTAAAACGCATTGGTCTGATGGGAAGTCTCTGGTCGGTCATCCTCTATAAAGCGGTCAACGTCTACTACCTTATTCTTCTCATGCGTTTCTTTGAGGAAGTCCCCATTTCTTTTATCGAGGCCGCGCGAGTGGATGGGGCAGGTCCCTGGACCGTCCTGTGGCGCATAATGATGCCTCTTTCCAAGTCGGCGCTGGCAACGCTCGGACTTTTTTATGGTGTCTACCATTGGAATGAGTATTTCCGTGCGAGCATCTATATCAATGATCCAGAGAAGTATCCGCTTCAGCTCATCCTTAGGCAATTCGTCGTACTCGACGACACAGCGAGCCTTATTGGCTCGGGAGCTCTTTTCAGCTACGACGAGGCTGCCCGCCTCAGTTACAAGGCTCTCCAGGCGAGCACCATAGTCGTGGCGATTCTACCCGTTCTCATCCTCTATCCCCTGATCCTGAAGTATTACACTCGCGGGGTCATGGAGGGCGGAGTGAAGGAATAACAAGGAGGCTACTGTGAAAAAGCGCAGAGTCGTGTTCCTGGTCCTCATGGCGCTCCTGTCGGTCTTTGTGCTGACCGCCGGCGCGGCGACCCCGAAGGTCCGTTTCATGATGAAAGATTTCGATACCGATCCGAACACGGAAAAGTTTATCGGAATCATCGAGAAAGCCATGGCCGATGCAGGAACGCCTGTCGACATCGAGATCGTGAAGACCCCCTCCGGCAACTATGCCGAAAAGGTCGGTCTCATGATCATGTCGGGCGATGTTCCCGACCTCATCTACTTCCAGGGCGGCGATGAAAAGCTTGCCATGCAGGGCATCCTGGAAGACCTGCGCCCTTGGGTGGACAAGTCCAAGTACTTCAAGGGACTCATGGATGCGCACTCGGTCACGAGGCTCGAGAATTATCCTTACCTAGTCTGGATAGCTCCCCCCCGCGTAAGGACCCCGGTGATGCGCCGTGATTGGTATGAGTCTTTGCCCTCAGCCAAGGCTGTCATGACCAACCCCACGGTGGACACCTACTACGCCCTTTTCAAGGACCTTGTAGCCAAGAAAGGCGCCGCTTACGGTATCTGCGTGACCGGTGCGACAAACGGCATCGAGGAACTCGACGCCATCTTTGACGCCGCGTTCGGTAACACCTCTACCTGGATGAAGGGAGCCGACGGCAAGTGGTTCTACGCCCGTTCATCGGTGAACGAGAAGGCCAAACTAGAGTTCTATGCGAAGCTTTACAAGGAAGGTCTCCTCGATCCGGAATATCTCACCAAAAAGTGGGACTCCAAGGAACAGGTGTTCTATGAAGGCAAAGCAGGTATCGTCCCCGGTGTTGCTCCTGGCTCGGTTGATGTCTACGTCAATAAAATGATCAAGGCTCAGGGCACCGACCTGGTCGCCCTGCCGCCGGCCAAGGGCAAGGCACAGGGCCTTACGCCGTTTGTCGATGTCACGAAAGAAACCCGAGGTTTCGCGATTCCCACCAGTTCGAAAGTCAAGGCAGCAGCCTTTGCCATTTTGGATTTCATGTGGAGTCCCGAAGGTCTCAAAATAGCAAAACTCGGCATGCCCGGACTTCATTATGTCGATGACGGGAAACAGTATGTCCTCACCGACAAGTATCCCGAATGGTATAACGGCTGGTTTGGCGATTCCTTCAATGGCTTTAACCCAGACAAGCCTCTGTCGAGGCCCATCATGACCAAGTCGGCAGTAGAAGCCGGAGCCATGGCCAAGAAGTACATGATGCCGGACAAGAATTTCCTCGTGCCCGAGCAGTACATCACCAACTGGGATGCCATGAACAACCTGTACAAGGAATATGCGGCCGATATCGTCACCGGCAAGAAACCTATAAGTGCCTTTGACGAGTTTGTGGCCAAGTGGAACAAGGCTGGCGGCGTCGAGCTGACTGCCTACGCAAACAAGACCCTCAAGTAAATTTTTGCAGCGGGGTGTTGGGGCGGGCTTTTCGGCCGTTCCAATACCCTGATTTTTCCGTAAACAGGAGAACCCATGTCCATTCCCAAAGACTATCTCGACAAAGTGTACGCCGGCATTCTCGGCAAATGCATTGGAATACGGGTCGGCGCGCCCGTCGAACCGACGGTATGGACCTATGATCGCATCCAGGCTGCGTATGGTGACATCAGTGGCTATGTAAAACATTACAAGAATTTTGCGGCAGACGACGACTTCAACGGTCCCGCCTTTTTTATCCGCGCCCTCGTGGATTATGGCCGCGAACGCGGCATTACCGCGCGCGACATCGGCAGGACTTGGCTCGAATACACCAGGGAGGAAAAAGGATTCTATTGGTGGGGAGGAGTAGGGAGGAGTACCGAACACACTTCCTACGTCAACCTCAAGAACGGGATAGATGCCCCTCGTTCAGGCTCCATCGAGGTTAACGGCCAGGCTATTGCCGAGCAGATAGGCGGGCAGATTTTTGTGGACAGCTGGGGGCTTGTATACCCGGCTGATCCGCAGAGGGCCGCGGCGGCGGCCCGCATGGCTGCCTCGGTATCCCATGACGGCGAGGGACTGCAT
>PGXP01000024.1:0-4962 GCA_002839205.1 Spirochaetae bacterium HGW-Spirochaetae-9 | reverse complement strand
CTGCTTTTATCGCAGGCGCCATTTCTGCCGCCTTCCTTGAATCCGAGCCGGAGCGCATTTTTGATATCGCTTTAGCGCTTATTCCCGAGCGCTCAGAGTATGCGCGCGTGGTCTGCGCAGTTCGGGATTTCCATGCCCGAGAACCGCAAGATTTCCGTGCCTGCATGGCCATGCTGACATCGGATTTCGGTTACGATCGCTATCCTGGTGTCTGTCATATAATTCCCAACGCAGGGGTTTGCGCCCTTGCCCTTTTGTACTCCACATCGAAGGCTGCCAACGGGGCGCTTGCCAGCCGCCTATCCCGAGGAGTCGAGATAGCGACCATGTGCGGTTGGGACACAGACTGCATTGCGGGCAACATCGGCACTATTCTTGGCGTAGCGGGTGGGCTCGATGGCGTCGAGGACAAATACCGCAAGCCCATGGACGATTTTTTCGTCTGCTCCAGCGCTGCAGGCTCCTTAAACATAGTAGACCTTCCGAGTTTTGCTCATTTCCTGGCTGCCTTGGGCTGCAGGGAAGCGGGCGTCGCTACGGCTGCCGACCTTGCGAAGATCGAGGGAAGCACAGACATATGCTTTGATTTTGATCTGCCTGGTTCGACCCATGGCTTCAGAACTCTCTCCAATTACCTTCGGATTCGCAACAGGCGGCTGGAAGGTTCCGAAGGGGCGGGCTGCATTGAGGTGCTGATCGATAGGCCTATGCCCAACGCTCTGGCCAGGCTCTACTGGAAACCCTTCTATCGCAGGGAAGATTTTGACGATGAGCGCTATTCTCCCGCTTTTTCTCCGACAGCCCTAACAGGTCAGGTTATGCGATGCAGATTGGCGGCGGAACGCTGGACAGGTCCTGCTGATCTCGTTGTGCGGCCCTATGCACGCCTGACCTGGGATAAGACCATAATCGAGGGGGCTCCCATTGCCCTCTCTGGCGGCCCGGGCTGGACCGATGTGGAATTCACCCTACCTGATGCTGCTGGTTCTTCTATCGATGAGATTGGCTTTACCTTCGATACCTCCGGCACAGAACGTTGGTTCGGTTACCTCCTTCTCGATGATTTTTCCGTGACAGGGAAGGGATCTCTGGAGGTGGATTTTTCGAAGCAGCGGCCTGAGTTCGCAACGGTAACGCCTGGTTCGGCAAACCATGGCTCATGGAAACTCGAGGGAGGCAGGCTTGTCGCGGCGAGCGAAGAAGCTGCGACGGGGAAGGGTACGGCTGAGTTTTTCGTCGGTCGATTCCATGCACGTGATCAACGCGTTTCCGCGCGGGTTATCCCGCGGCAGGGACAGGGGCATTGTGTTCTTTTTCGGACACGGGGGACAATCACTGGTTTTGCGGCGGGCTTTACGGCTCCGGGGGAGGTGGCTATCCTCCGGAATGATATGGGGTGGCGGGGTCTTGCTACCACATCCTTTGCGTGGGAATTGAACAAGGAATATCGGCTTGAGGTCGAGGCTGTCGGAGACACGGCAATTCTCTCCATCGACGGAAACCCCGTCCTGGAGGCCAAGGGCATTGACCTTCCCCTAGGCATGACAGGTCTAGCCCGTACTTCCGCAGGGGCCTGCGAATGGCTCGATTTTTCCACAAAGGAGCTCTGATGGCACTTGTCTGCGTCGCCGGCAGCGTGAATGCCGATATCGTCGTTTCGGTGGATCGCCTCACAAAGCCGGGCGAAACGATCACTGGCTCACGGCTCGAATATCATCCCGGCGGGAAAGGAGCCAACCAAGCCCTTGCGGCGCTTCGGGCAGGTTCCGATCTGCGCTTTGCAGCCAATGTCGGCGAAGACCAGTTCGCTTCGCTTGCCCTTTCCGCCCTGGAGGCGGCAGGCGCGCCGAAAGAGTACCTGAGGTCTGCCAGGGGTGCTCCCACGGGTGTGGCACTTATCAGAGTAGCGGCTGATGGAGAGAATGACATTGTTGTAGTGCCCGGAGCCAATCACGCATGGCCGGCTGATTTCGACGTGGAGGGTTTTATTCGCGGCGCCGATATTGTCGTCCTGCAGATGGAAGTTCCGCTGGAAATAGACATTGGCGTCCTTAGGACGGCACAAAAGGCTGGGGTGAAAACTGTTCTAAATCCTTCACCATGGAGGCCAGAGGCTTTGGATCTATTGCCCCTGGTGGATATTCTCGTCCTGAACGAGACCGAGGCGGGGCTCTTGCTCGGCTTTACGGTTGAGCGGGTAGCAGCAGACCCGAAATCCGCGGCGCTGGGGGTACTTGCCAAGGGTCCCTCTACCTGTGTTCTCACCTTGGGAACATCAGGATATGTGACGGCGGAGGCTGGCGCTGCATCCAGGTTCCCTGCTTTTCAGGTCAAGGCTGTAGACTCCACGGCAGCTGGAGATACCTTTACCGGCTATCTGGCCGCTGGCCTTGCCGCCGGCCGTTCCCTCAACAACGCAGCACGCACCGCCTCGGCTGCTGCCGCTCTCTGCGTGACACGAAGGGGAGCCCAAAGCTCCATACCCACCCTCGCTGAAACCGAATCCTTTCTCGACAGCCAAGGCGGTTCGTTATAGAATGGAGGCATGAACGACACCGTAAATTCAGCGCTTTCGGCTCTGTCCGAAGGCCGGAGACATCTTTTCGACCTGGCCGAGAGGCTACGTGCGAGCCCCGAACTGGGCTTCTTTGAAGTGAAGACGGCCGCGATGCTGGCCGCCGAACTTGAGGGCATGGGGGCTCGGGTGGAGCGAGGGCTGGCGCTCACGGGTTTGAGGGCCGAAGTAGGGCCGCCCGGCGCCCCCGCCATCGCGCTGCTGGCCGATATGGACGCCTTGCCCACCCAGGGGGCGCCGGGCGGCACGGCACACTCCTGCGGCCACCACGCCCAGATGGCCATCCTGGCCGCCGTGTTTAAAGCCTTGGTGGCGGTGTACCTGCCGGGACGGGAAAAAATACGCCTGCTTTTTATTGCCTCCCCCGCCGAGGAATACGTCGACTTGGGCCGCAGGATGGAACTCCGGGAGAGCGGCACAATACGCTATCTTTCGGGCAAGCAGGAGATGATCCGTCTCGGCGTCTTCGACGACGTGAGCGTTGTGCTCAAATACCACTCGATGGCCGATTCGCCCGTCCGCAAGGCTACCGTGAACGGCACACTCAACGGTTTTATGGCAAAGCGCGCCGAGTTCATCGGTAAAGCGGCTCACGCCGGCGCCCATCCCGAAGATGGCGTCAACGCCCTCAACGCCGCATCCCTCGCCCTCCAGGCAATCCATGCCCAGCGGGAAACCTTCGTCGACTCGGACCATGTGCGCGTTCACCCCATCCTCAGCGAGGGGGGCACGGTCGTCAATTCAGTACCGGCTCGTGCTGTCCTTGAAACCTATATACGGGCAGCGACCCATGAAGCCATCATGGACGCCGCCATAAAGGTGGACAGGGCGCTCTGCGCGGGCGCACTAGCCGTGGGCGCCTCCCTGCGCATCCGGAGCACGCCGGGATATCAGGCATTCCATCCTTCGCCAGCTATGGGCAACCTGCTCGGGGAGGCCGCAAAAACCCTGCTTCCTGCGAGCGCCATCGATTTCGAGGACGCCTCCTACGCGTCGGACGACATTGGCGACGTAGCCTGCCTCCTGCCTACCTGCCAGCTGGGCTATTCGGGTTTCTGCGGCACCATCCACAACGCCGATTTTGCCCCCACGGATTCAGAGAGAGCATATTTCGAGCCTGCGGCGATACTTCTGAGGCTGACATGTACACTGGCTGAGAATGGCGGCGCAAAGGCCGCATCGATACGAAAGGAATTTCAGCCCCATTTTTCAAAGACTGATTACCTTGCGTCCCTTGACGCCCAGTTCTCGGAGAGGTTTTTCGACGGCAGCACCGCAGGCTTCAAGACTTTGTAAATCGCGTTCTCATGTAGAGCTGCTCGACTTTTTCCCGGGCCCATGGCGTGCGCCGCAGGAAGACGAGGCTCGATGCGATGCTGGGATTGAGCTCGAAGCAGCGGATAGCAATGCGCCTGGCCAGGCTTTCCCAGCCGTAGTGATCGACGAGGCGGGTGAGGATGGCCTCCAGGGTTAGCCCGTGGAGGGGATTGTTCGGCTGTTCTTCCGACATATCCAGATAGTACGTAAGGAGTGAGTTTTGTACAAGGCTGTAGTATTCGATTTTGGCAACGTGCTCTGCGCTCTGGACAGAATGGCCTTCGCCAGGGCGGCGGCTCCCCATGCCCGGCTCTCAGCCGAAGATCTGGACCGCGCCCTCTGGGGAGGCGCCTTCGAGCACGATTTCGAAACGGGGAAATACGGTTCCCGAGAGTACTTTCGGCGCGTCGGCCAGCTTGCCGGCTTTACGCCAGACTATACCTACGATCAGTTTGTCGAGGATTACACAAAGATCATCCTTCCCAATCCAGACGGGGAGGAAGGCCTTCTTGCCGCCCGCGCTTTGGGTGCCCGCTGCTTTGTGCTCTCCAACACCTCCTGGCTCCATGCGCGCAAGATCTTCGACAACGAGATTCTCGCCTCCGTCCCCGAGCTCCATATCCTTTCCTATAAAGTGGGATCCATGAAGCCTGATCCGCGCATCTGGCTGAAGCTTTTGGAGTATTCGAGTCTCGAAGCCGACGACTGTCTCTACATCGACGACGTGAAGGCATACTGCGACACCGCCGAATCCCTTGGCTTCGGCGCCTTTTGTTACGATAAAAATGCAGATAGCCTCTCCCATATCGTGAAAAATATGTTAAAATAGACGAGTAAGGTTTAAAAACGACGCCGGGATCGGCGCCACGTGATTCAATGTTGTGGAGGTTTCTATGAAGAGATTTGTTCTCGTAGCGCTCTGCGCTCTTCTAGCTGTTTCGGCCTTCGCCGCTTCCAATGAGGTAGTGGTCTACACGGCCCACGAGGAATCGATCATCAACGCCCTTGTTCCGATGTTCGAGAAGGAAACCGGGATCAAGGTCAACTACGTCAAGCTCGCCTCTGGCGAC
>PGXP01000282.1 GCA_002839205.1 Spirochaetae bacterium HGW-Spirochaetae-9 | reverse complement strand
GTGCGGGTGGCAGAGGGTAGTATTATCGCCTTTTTGGTACCGGTGCTCAATGCGATCCTCGGCGCTATGTTTTTCCGCGAAAAGATCGGCTTTTGGAATATCGTGGGAGCTGTCATCGTGATCAGTTGTTGCACCTATGCCAGCTGGAAAAAGCAGCAGGAGATAAGTGTAGCCTAAACTTGCGGTTGCGGACACAAAAATAGGATCTGCGGTACACAGTAACGTAGGATTCCAATCCTACGAAGAAAAAGAAACGGAGCTTCGGAAAGCTCCGGTACGAGATTTGCAATCCGGAGGATCGGCATCCTCAGGACGGGTCTAACTCCCTCTCCCGTTCTGGGAGAGGGGCAGGGGTGAGGGTGAGATAACTCCAAGAGCCAATACTATTTATGTAGTGTCGCCCCTACGACATAACTCCGTAAAATCCGTTTCATCCGTGTGACTATTTTTCTTCCCCTCTCCCCAACCCTCTCCCACAAGGGGCGAGGGAGAATGAAACCTGAATCTGCTGATCCCGTAACGTAGGATTGCAATCCTACGAAGAAAAAGAAACGGAGCTTCGGAAAGCTCCGCTACGGAATCGTTTAAACGTATATTTTCACTCAGTCGGATCCAGCATTTTGTCGATAGCTCTGGCACTGCGATGGCCATCGGCAATGGCAGAAATGGCATCGGCAGTACGGTTAAACATATCGCCACCGATAAAGACTTTCTGGTCTGTGGTGCGTCCCCAGCGGTCGGCTTCGATGTTCCATTTGCCAAATCTAATGTTGGCACTGGCTTTTCCATCCATCCAGGTAAAATTCATGCCCTGCCCGATCGCGGAGATAATGGTATCCGCTACCAGCGTTTCACGGCTCCCTTCAATCAGGATCGGCTGTGGTCTTTTACCTGCTTCCTGGGCTACCATTTCGGCCTTACCCCAGATGAAGTTCAGCTTACCAGTGGCAGCTGGCTCGATTTCCAGGGGGATTGCTTGATAGATGAAATTGACGTGTTCTTCATGCGCTTCATCGATCTCTTCACGGTCGGCAGGCATATCCTCATCACGCCGGCGATAGAGGACTGTGACTTCGCAGCCGAGGCGTCTGGCAGTGCGCGCAGCGTCCATGGCAACGTTTCCGCCACCCACGACCACGACGTGATGTCCCAGTTCGACAGTCTTGCCTTCTGTAATATCGCTCAGCAATTGTAAGCCGCTGATCACACCGGGATTCTCTTCTCCCTTGATCCCGATACGGTATGGTTCAAAGAGTCCGGTGCTGATAAAGATGGCATCAAAACGGCTGTAGAGATCGTCAAAACTGATGTCTTTGCCGATGCGGGTGTTATAATGGATCTGAACTCCCAGGGAGCGGATATAATCGATATCTTTGTCGATTTTATCGTAAGGCAAGCGGTATTCCGGGATGCCATAGCGAAGCATTCCGCCGGCAGCGGAGCTTTGCTCAAAAATCTCGACTTCATAACCCAGATTGGAGAGGTAGTAAGCAGTGCTGAGTCCACCGGGGCCGGAGCCTACAATGCCAATTCTTTTGTGTTTGGGAGTTATTTCGGATTTCAGGATTTCCTGATAGTCTTTTGCTTCCACGCAATCGGTGAGATAGCGTTTGAGCCAGCGGATGGAGATGGCATCTCCCCGATGGGAAAGGGCACAGACGTCTTCACACCGGCGGGTACATATCCTGCCACAGACACCGGGAAGAGGATTGGTGTCGTACAAAATGCGCAGTCCCTCGGCAATATTGTCCTCGCGCACAGCCTTGATATAGGCGGGGATATTCATGTG
>PGXP01000023.1 GCA_002839205.1 Spirochaetae bacterium HGW-Spirochaetae-9 | reverse complement strand
ATCGACGGGCTTCTGGCCGAAATTGCCAAATACGGAATAGCCAGCGTAAAAAGAATTTATGGCGACTGGACAAACCCCAATCTCCGGGGATGGAAAGAGCGGCTCCTCGAGTATGCCATTCAGCCTGTCCAGCAGTTTGCCTACACAACCGGCAAGAATTCCACGGACAGCGCGATGATCATCGACGCCATGGATCTGCTCTATACGGAAAGCCTGGACGGGTTCTGCGTCGTGTCGAGCGACTCCGATTTCACGCGGCTTGCCGCGCGGCTGAGGGAGGACGGCAAGCTCGTCCTCGGCTTCGGCCAGCGGAAGACGCCCAAGCCCTTCGTCGCCGCCTGCGACAAGTTCGTCTACACCGAGATCCTGCGCGAGGATGAAGATGAAAAGGAAAAAGAGAGCAAGGCCGAGAAGGAGCAGCACAGCCGGAACCAGATTCAGAGCCAGAATGACATCAAGACGGACCGCAGAATGACAGCCCTCCTCGAGAGCGCCGTCGAGGACGCGGCCGACGAGTTCGGCTGGGCATATCTGGGAGCAGTCGGCACCTACATCGCCAACAGACAGCCTGAATTCGATCCGCGCAACTACGGCTTCAGGAAGCTGGGCGATCTCATCAAGGCTTCCGCTCTCTTCGAGATCGATGAGCGCGCGAGTCCCACCGATTCCGGCAAGCAGGTCTACCTCAGGCTCAAGGTCAAGGCGCGCTGATCGATCTGAGGCTCAAAGGCTGCTGGGTCGCCTCTACGGCATCTCTCCACAGGCTTCCTTCGGGATCGACGAATTTACGTCGTGAGATCGCTTCCTTCATGGGAATATGGACGAATTCATTGTTGACAAGCCCGATGACGAGCTTTGTTTTGCCTGCCATGGCGGCATGGACGGCGTTGTTCCCAAGGCGTTCGCAGTACATGGAATCGATGGGCTCTGCTATCGCGGAGCGGATCATATAGCTCGGGTCTATGTATTTGAGGTTGATCTCCATCTTTTTCGCGTTGAAATAGTCCTGGATCTTTTCCTTGAGGAAGAGACCAATATCGCCCAACTTCCTATTTCCCGAGAGGTCTTGTGCGTTGGCTGAGGCAAGGAGATCCTGGCCTGCTCCTTCCGCCACAACGATGACGGCATGGCTGCGTCGTGCAAGCCTTTTCTCGATGTAGGCGAGCAGGCCCGAGGGTCCTTCAATATCGAAGGGCACTTCCGGGATGAGAACGCAGTTCGCCTCGTGGACGGCCAGCACCGTATGCACGGCGATGAAGCCTGATTCCCGTCCCATCAATCGGACAAGGCCTATGCCGTTGATCTGGGAATGGGCTTCCATGTGGGCTGCTGCCACGGCTTCGGAGGCTTTCACGACGGCCGTGTCGAATCCGAAGGTTTTCTCCACGAACTCGATGTCATTGTCCACCGTTTTCGGGATGCCGACGACGGCGATCTTGAGATGTCTTTTCTCGATTTCTTGTGCGATGGCGAGCGCGCCTTTCTGCGTGCCGTCGCCACCTATGGCGAAAAGTATGTTCAGATTGAGCTGTTCGATGGTATCGACGATCTCCGATGTGCGTTCGCCTCCTCCGCGCGACGTGCCAAGGAGGGTGCCGCCGATCTTGTGGATATCGTCGACGACATCGGGATTGAGGCTCACGACAGGGTAGCCGTAGTCGGAGAGAAATCCCTTGTATCCATAGCGGATGCCTGAGATTCTGCGCACGCCATAGAGATACCAGAGGCTGCGGACGAGGGCTCTGATGACATCGTTGAGGCCGGGGCAGAGCCCTCCGCAGGTGACGATGCCGGCGTGGACATGCGAAGGGCTGAAATAAATTTTCTGGCGGGGGCCTGCCGTTTCTAGGAGCTCTTTCCTGCCGATGGGTTGCTGGTCGCCCGGCAACGCGTCGATTGTATAGCGAAGGAGGCGGCTTTCCGAAACGAAATTGGGAATTTTGTCGCCGAGTACAGTCGAAAGCTGGAGAGGCGAATCTATCGAACAGGATCCAAGGGTTTCGATGCTGAAATCTGGCATTGTGCGCTCCATTGTGACTTACTGTACCTTGTCTTTCAGAGGTTCGGCTCTCATGAGGCTATGATTTTCGCCGCGAAGGCCGCAGCCTCTTCGATGTCAGCCTTGTTGGGGTGGCCTTTCATGAAGAGGAAGAGTTGGCCTTTGCAGAAGAAACTCTCCTCCTCGACACCGAACCCGCGCTCCCGAAAGGCCTGTCGCAGGAGTCCTATCGCGTCGCCTCGCTTGAATCCCGTCGCAAAGAGGGCGATGCGGCCGCGGTAGCCCGAAGCTTTCAGCCTGTCGGCAAAGATCCGTATGGAAGGATGTAGATTATGGTCGCTCGTGGCGTAGACAGCGCCGCCGACGAAGATGAGATCGGCGTCGATGGCAGGAGGATCCTGCTGGGCCTGTCGTGCCGCACATCCTGCCACTTCGGCGATGGCATTGGCGATTTTTCTCGTGTTGCCTGTTGCGCTGTAATAGACGACATCGGTTTTCATGGCGAAATTATCGCATATCGCCGGGATTAATGCGACAGCATTTCCTTGCGCGCCAGGCGATTTTTCAGCATACTGTTGTTTCACGACAGGAAGGTATCGATGAAACGAATTATGCTGATTTCGACCATGCTGTTCATCCTGGGCACCGGTTTCTGTGCGGCTGCCGACGGCGAGAATCACATCGGCTCGACCCTCGTAGGGGTCTGGCAGGGTTCTCTCACAATAGGCTCTGCATCGCTTCGTATCGTATTCAATGTTGAACTCAAGGATGGGGCATTGCGGGCGACGATGGACAGCCCCGATCAGGGAGCAAAGGGTATTCCCGTCTCGAAGATAACGTTGGCCGATTCAGTGGCTGTTTTTGAAGTTAAGGCCATTGGCGGAGCATTCGAAGGCAAGCTCTCCTCCGATGGCTCGAGCCTCGCAGGTACCCTGAAACAGGGTGGAGCTGCTTTTCCGCTCCTCCTTCAGCGGGCAGAGCCGAGCCCAGCCCCGGCGATGCAGGACAAGGCCTCAAGCTCGGCGCCGGCGAGGCCGCAGCTGCCTGTGGCGCCCTTTCCCTACGAAGCTATCGATCTGGATTTTCCCAACACCAAGGCGGGCATCAGTCTTGCCGGAACCTTGACGGTTCCTGAAGGGCCGGGACCTTTCCCTGCTGTCGTTCTCGTGACGGGCTCGGGGGCTCAGAGCCGCGATGAGGAAATCATGGGGCATAAATCCTTCCTCGTGATCGCCGACTATCTTTCGCGGCGGGGCATCGCGGTGCTCCGCTATGATGACAGGGGAGTGGGTGGCTCGGGCGGCGCTTTTTCCACGGCAACGACCTTCGACTTTGTGGACGACGCCCACGCAGCCGTCTCCTTCCTCTCAGGCAGGCCAGAGATCGACCCAAAACGCGTCGGCATCGTCGGACACAGCGAGGGCGGCATCGTCGCGGCGATCGAGGCTTCCCGGAATCCCTCCCTTGCCTTCATCGTCATGCTGGCTGGCCCTGGGATCAGGGGCGATGCCCTCCTTCTTCTGCAGAACGAAGCCCTCGCCAGCGCTTCGGGCGCCGACCCGTCCCTGATCGCCGGAGCGAAAGCCCTCAACAGTGCGCTCTATGAGATCGCGATGAAGGATGTACCGGTCGCCGAAGCGAAGAAAGAAATCATCGCACTGCTGAAATCCATGGCGAAGGGGGGCGAAGGCGGAGACGCAGGCAGCGCCCTCGACGCCGAGGCCGAGCGCATCGCGGGCCAGCTTCTCAATCCCTGGATGCGGGCTTTCCTCGCCCTCGATCCCGCCCCCTACCTTTCCATCGTCAAAATCCCCGTCCTCGCCATGATCGGCAGCAAGGACCTCCAGGTGCCCTGCGAAGCCAACCTCAGCGCGATCGAAACGGCGCTGACGAAGGCCGGGAACAGCAGCTTCAGGCTCATCAGGCTCGAAGGGCTCAATCATCTTTTTCAGCACGCCACGACAGGGCGTCCCGATGAATACGCCTCGATAGAAGAAACCTTTGCGCCGGAAGCGCTGGCTGCTCTGGAGGGCTGGTTGCAGTCCATCCTTCAGGGAGGAAAATGATGATTCAACATGAGATCACCGAACCTCTGGAGCTTCTGGGCAGCGACGGACGCCTCGTCGAAGAAGGCTGGGCACGGCAGCCTTTGTGGCACTATGACCGCTCCAAGGTCTCTGCTTCGCCCTTGAGGCTGAAGGAATGGGATTACTACTATATTCTCTCCCATGATGGCGAGTACGGGATCACCTTCACGATGTCCGATCTCGGCTATCTGGGGCTGTTTTCCGTCGCCTGGCTCGATCTGGCATCCGGCGAGGCCGTCCAGTCGCAGGACATGACCTTCCTGCCCCTCGGAAAGACGGGATTCTCGGAAGGCTCGGAAGAAACCGAGCTTCGGCATGAAGGCGCGAATCTGAAGATCGCATTTTCCGTCAGGAAGGGAGAACGCAGGATCATGGCGTCCTGCCCCGGCTTTGTGGCTCCCGATGGCTCGAAGGGGCTCGAGGCCGATCTGATCCTTGTCCAGCCGCTCGACGCCGACAGCATGAACATAGCCACATCCTGGAAGGAGAACAGAAAGGCCTTCTATTACAACAGGAAAATCAACTGCATGCCGGCGAGCGGAACCGTGAAGCTTGGCTCGCGCAGCTATAGTTTCAAGCCCGAGACATCGTTTGGCGGTCTTGACTGGGGCAGAGGCGTGTGGACCTATAAAAACCGCTGGTACTGGGGCTCGGCCTCCGGCCTGCTTGATGGCGTACCCTTCGGCTGGAACATTGGCTACGGCTTCTCGGACCGCAGCCCTGCCTCGGAGAATATGCTGTTTTACGGGGGAAAGGCGCACAAGCTGGGGGAGGTGAGCTTCCGAATTCCTGGCGGCACTGCCAGCGCACTGGATTATCTCGCGCCATGGAAGTTCGAAAGTTCGGATGGGCGTTTCGAAATGGATTTTCAGCCCATCGTGGACAGGAGCAGCTCGACCGATATACTTTTGATAAAATCCATCCAGCACCAGGTTTTCGGCTATTTCACGGGACAGGTGATACTCGACGACGGAAGGCCGCTCAAGGTGGAGCGCTTTCTGGGCTTTGCGGAAGACGTGCTGAACTGGTGGTAGGCGCCGCAGCGCCTGCCACGATGCTTCACCAGCCGAGGATGCGCCTGCGGTTGGCAGTGCCGATTAAGGCGAGCCGCTCCAGGGGATCGAGCCCGGCATCCTTGCACTGCTTGTATTCTATGGCGAACTGATTCATCGAAAAATGCCTGAAGACCCAGACCTTTTCCCGTAGGGAAGGGGAAGCGGTCCTGTACAGCCTCGTCATTTCCTCGGTCCAGGCCGCGAACAGCCCCTTGGGCTTCAATTCCCCGTAGCCGGAAATCCAGAGGATGCCGCCCAGGCAGGCGTGGAGCCTGAAGGCGAAGCCAGCCATCGTCCGCTGGCTTTCATCGAGAAGGCTGTCCAGTTCGGCCAGCCGTTTCGCCGAAACGCCGGCCGCCAGCCTGCGCAGCGCCCCAATTTCCGCCGTCTTGGGCGTGTGGATGGGCGTCTTGTTGATGATGAGGCTGCTTGTCCTGAAATCCAGGCCCAGTTCCTTGAGAAACCAGCCCTGCGCGAGCTTGCCCGACTGACCGACGAGGTAGCGCCGGTTGGCGGCCTTCTGCTCGTTCTTGCCCGGATTGTCGGCGACGATGATGAAGCGGGGCTTGTCGCTCAAGCTCAGATCGTCGAGGGCTTCGTTGTATACGACGGGGGTCTCGATTCTGTAATCGTCGTAGCCGAGGGAGATTCGCAGCGCTTCCTGAAGGCCGCCCAGCCAGGGCAACCGTGCGGTGAGCGATGCCGCGTAGTCCTTGAACTCGCGCCGTATCGCATCCACTTCATCGTACTGTTTCTTCGTCATCGCATCTCCCCTGCCGTCATGCCGCTGCGCTTCCCGGCCATCCTAGCAGGCTTGAGGCTGGAGCGCAAAGCCCATTCCCCAGATCAGGAGGCATCGGCTATACTGAGGGCCATGAAAACGGCGCTTCTGTCCATTGCCTGTTGCCTTATCCTGCTCTCGACCGCGGGCTGCGAATCGGCCCAATCGGCCAGGATCAGGGAGATGAAGGCTGCGGTCGCCGCTTCGGGCCTCGATGCCAAGGCCACGGCAGCCCTCATAAAGAAGATAGAGTCGTCGCCGGACCGTTTCCTCAGCCTTGTCGACGCTCTCAGGGTGGAGATGGCCGCCGATCCAGCCCTTCTGCGCCGCGCCGACAAGCAGAAAGGCCTCTCCGCCGATTTTGAGCCCTCCGACCTTGTAGCCCTGGATGGATCAGGCCTTTCCGTATCCCGGCCCGGCCACAGGCTCCGCAGGCCTGCCTTCGAAGCCCTGCGCGCGATGAGCGCGGCAGCACGCGCCGATGGTGTCACTTTGCTCGTTTCCTCGACCTATCGCAGCTACGACTATCAGAAAAATCTTTTTGCGCGCAACGTGGCCGAGATGGGGGAAAAGGAAGCAGCGCGGGTGTCGGCAGCCCCGGGAACGAGCCAGCATCAGCTGGGTACGGTCATGGATTTCGGCTCTATAACCGATGCTTTTGCCCTGACGGCCGCAGGGAAGTGGATGGCCGCCAACGCGGGGCGTTTCGGTTTTTCCCTCTCCTTCCCGAAGGGGATGGAGGCAGTGACGGGCTATGTTTGGGAAAGCTGGCATTTCCGCTATATCGGAAAGGAAGCCGTGGCCATGCAGGATGAATACTTCGACGGCATCCAGCACAATCTCATGCTCTTCCTGGACGCCCTCGCCGCTAGGACTGCCTCAGCGCCACCGAAAAAATGAGGTCGGCGACCGCGTCCTCCTCGTTGGTTTTAGGGGAGACGACGCGGGCAATGGCCTTGATCGCCTCGAGGGCATTGGCCGGAGCGCAGCCCCATCCGGCTGCCTTTACCATGGTAAAATCGTTCATCGCATCGCCTATAGCCATCACCGCGTCCATGGGAATGGCGAGCCGGGCCGCAAGCCTTTGGAGTGCAGAGCCCTTGTCGGCGCCGACAGGGAGAATTTCCAGAAAATAGGGCTTCGACGTGACGACTTCCGCTCTGCCCTCATAGAGTCGGGAGAATTCCCCATAGAGCTCGGCGATGCGTTCCTCCTCGCCGGGGATGACGAATTTTATCTGACCGCCGCGGAAGAGCTCGTCCCTCGAGGTGACTTCGACAGCCTGCTGCCCTGAGAGCCTTTCATCGAGAAAGGCCCAGGGATTGAGATGGCTGCACCAGATTTTCCCGCCCATATACACCTGCCACTGAAAGCCGTGATCCTCGATGTTCTTCGCCGCTTCATGGCAGAAGGATTCGGAGAGGTACAGCCTGTCCAGCGCCTCGCCGGATTGGGCTTCCAGAATCTCCGCGCCGTTCGAACAGATGAGAAAATTGCCCGGCCGGGCAAGACCCAGAAAGTCCACATAGCGCTTCATGGCCGCGTAGCTGCGACCCGAGGCGAGGACAAGTTCGATGCCTTTGTCTTCGGCCGCCGCGATAGCATTGCGGTTGGCTTCGGAGATGTGCAGATCTGATCTCAGTAGGGTGTCATCGAGATCGAGGGCTATCAGGGCTACCGGGGTGATGGGAAGGGTGCTGCTCATGGGTAGTGATATACTACGCGCGGCTCAAGCTTGATAAGCCCGGTGTAAGTCGGTATCCTGTGCTGAAAGGACGGCACAATGCAATTCATCGACTTCCGCAGCGATACAGTGACCTGGCCAACCCCGGCCATGAGGGCCGCCATGGCGGCGGCGCCTGTCGGCGACGATGTCTACGGCGACGATCCAACGGTGAATGAGCTTGAGGCTCTGGCCGCAAAAATGGTTGGGAAGGAATCAGCCCTCTTCGTCCCCTCGGGCACCTTTGGCAACCAGCTGGCCCTCTTCACCTGGTGCCCTCGCGGCAGCGAGGTGATCCTGGGCGAACAGTGCCATATAATCCAGCACGAGGCGGGCGCGGCCTCCATCATTGCGGGCGTGCAGACGAGGGCGATACTGGCGCCCGACGGGATCCTCCCCATTGCCGAAGTGGCAGCCCGTGTCCGCGGCGACGACATCCACTATCCGCCCACCTCTCTCATCTGCGTCGAGAACGCCCATTCCTCGGGGAGGGTCATCCCTCTCGAATATATGAAGGAACTCGCTGCCTTTGCTCGTTCGCGCAGCCTGTCTGTCCATCTCGATGGAGCGAGGCTCTTCAACGCCGCCGCAGCCCTCGGCTGCCAGGCATCGGGAATCGCCTCTACCGTCGATTCCCTCATGTTCTGCCTCTCGAAAGGCCTCTGCGCTCCCGTGGGTTCCATCCTCGCCGGTTCGAAGATCTTTGTCGACAAGGCCCGCCGCAAGCGCAAGATCATGGGCGGCGGAATGCGACAGGCGGGCATCCTCGCCTCTGCCGGCATCATCGCCCTGCGCGACATGACAGGCCGCCTCGCCGAGGACCACGAGAACGCACGCTACCTGGCTGAAAAACTGGCCGCCCTTCCCGGCTTCGCCGTAGACATGAGCGCCCTCGATATCAACATGGTCTTTTTCAAGTTGCCTTCCCGGGTGGATGGAGCGGATCTCTCGGTCCACCTCGCCGCCAATGGCGTACTGGCGAGCCCGCCTGAAGGCGGAATCAGCCGCTTTGTCGCCCACTATTGGATCGGGAAGGAGCATATCGATAAGGCCGTCGGCCTGATCGCGGCCTTCCTGGCAGCCCGACCCCGCGGCTGAGCCCGGGAACCGATGCAGAGTACCGACGACAAGAAGATGGTCCGCGATGCGGGCATGCTCTCCGTCCTCACGATGATATCGCGAGTGCTGGGTCTCGTCCGCGAGATGACAAAGGCGAGCTTCCTCGGCACGGGGATGCTCTCCGACGCCTTCTCCGTCTCCTTCATGATCCCCAACTTCATGCGGCGTCTTTTTGCCGAAAACTCCATTTCGGTGGCCTTTATCCCCACCTTCAAGGATTATCTGCACGCAGAGGACGAGAAGGCGACACGGCAATTCCTTTCCGCCAGCCTCACCGTCCTCAGTCTCCTCGTATCCAGCGTCGTAGCCCTCGGCATAGCCCTCGCGCCCTGGATAGTCCGGGCCTTCGGCTCTGACCCGGTGGAGACCGCGGTATTGACGCGGATGATGTTCCCCTTCCTCGCTCTCGTGTCGATCGCCGCCCTTTTCCAGGGCATTCTCAATTCCTACGGCATTTTCGCCCCTTCGGGCTTTGCCCCCATCCTCTTCAACGTATGTTTTATCATCGTCCCCTGGGCCGTCTCCCGCTGGATGCCCAATCCCGCCAGGGCCATGGCTGTGGGTGTCGTTCTGGGAGGCATGGCCCAGGCCCTCTGGCAGCTTCCGGCAGTCATGAGGACAGGATCAAAATTCGGCTTCATCTCGCCGGCGCTCGCGTTCCGCGATCCCGGCATGCTCAAGGTCTTCGCCCTCATTGGCCCGACCATCCTCGGCATGGCGGCCTACCAGATCAACGACCTTGTCTCTACAGCCTTCGCCTCACGGGCAGGCACGGGCATCGCCTCCAGCCTCACCTATTCGATCAGGCTCCAGGAGCTCATCCTGGGCGTTTTCGCCGTGTCGGCAGGGACGGTTCTCCTGCCCCGCCTGGCCGACGCGGTGAAGAAGGGGGAGTGGGCGAGCTATACCTCTGGCCTGGGCCGCACGCTCAGGAGCCTCTCCCTCACGACGATACCCGTTGCCGTCTTTTCCATGATCACGGGCAGGGAAATCGTCACCCTCCTCTTCAAGCGGGGGGATTTCACCGCAGAATCGGTAGCGCTCACAGCATCGGCCTTTTTCTGGCACCAGACAGGGCTGGCCTTCATAGCGGCCAATAGGGTGATATCCCCCGCATTCTATGCCCGCTCCGACTCGAAGACGCCTGCCTTCGCCGGCATCGCGAGCTTCGCCGTCAACATAGGCCTCGTCGCCCTCCTTGCCTCCCGCTACAAGGGGCCGGGCATAGCGCTCTCGCTTTCGCTCTCCAGCCTCGTCAACACGATTATCCTCGTCATGGCTCTCCATAAGCGCAGGACGGAAGGGATGGATGCGGCTCTCGCAGGCGCCGGCCGCTATGGATGCAAGCTCTTCGCTTTTTCGCTCGTGGCGGCCATCCCCGTCATGCTCGTCCGGAAACCTCTCCTGGCAGCCTTCGCCGAATCCGGCTCAAACCTAGCACAGGTTGGAATTCCCTTTCTTGTCATGACGCTTATCTTTGCTCTTGTCGGCCTGAGCCTCCTGATTCTCACCAAGGACGAGACGGCCGCCACCTTGGCCAGCCACTTTGGGCGAAAAGGCCGCGGACGCTCTTGACATCATTCCCTATGGATGGTAAATTCCCTCTGCTCTAAGCCTCGCCCCTGTAGCTCAGACGGCAGAGCATATCCATGGTAAGGATAAGGTCAACGGTTCGATTCCGTTCGGGGGCTTTTACATATTCTAGCAATCCAGGCGCGCAGAAGATGAGTTGCGTCGCGAAAGGACAATACAATGGCCGGAAAGAAACAGACGGTAGAAGTGATCGCCCTGCAGTGCACCGAGTGCAAGCGCCGCAACTACACCACCATGAAAAACCGCAAGACGATGCAGGAAAAGCTCGAACTGATGAAGTACTGCAAGTGGGAAAGGAAACATACCCTCCACAAGGAAACAAAGGTCAAATAAGGCGGCCTGCAAGGGCTGATCTTTTTGCGATAGTAGTATTGCGCAGGCCTGAAGGGTTCGCGCGATTCGCCCTAGGCCAGTAGCTCTAATGGTAGAGCGCCGGTCTCCAAAACCGGATGTTGAGGGTTCGAGTCCTTCCTGGCCTGACGCCAGCGTTTTTAGGTATCAAGGAGCCGTCATGAAGAAGATCATTCAGTTCTTCAAGGATAGTTACGCGGAGCTGGCCAAAGTTGTCTGGCCGAGCAGGGAGGATGTCATCTCCTCCACAAAGGTCGTCGTCATCTCCACGGTAGCCGTGGCGATGCTTCTTGGCTTGCTCGACTTCCTCCTCGTGCTTGGAATCGAAGTTGTTTTCCGTTAAGGCGGAGTGAGGATGGCAAAATCCTGGTATATCCTTCATGTCTACTCGGGATATGAGAACAAGATAGAGAAGACAATCCGCATGATGATCGATTCGGCCGAGCTCTCCCGCGATATCGTCACCGACATCAAGGTGCCCACCGAAGAAGTTACCGATGTCAAAGATGGCAAGAAAAAGACGGTGACGCGCAAGATTCTGCCGGGCTACATACTTATCGAGATGGATCTTCCCGACAACGGCTGGAAAGCCACCTGCTCGGGTGTCCGCAAGATAACGGGCGTGACGGGCTTTGTGGGATCGAATCTCAGCAACAAGCCCCAACCTATTCCGAACGAGGAAGTGCGCCGCATCCTGCAGCGCTCGGGCGAGCTCAAGGGCGACCGCCAGGTGCGCATGAAACAGACCTACTCCCAGGGGGAGCAGGTGAAGATAGTGGAAGGACCTTTCGAATCCTTCTCGGGCGTCATCGAAGAGGTGAACCCGGAGAAAAATCG
>PGXP01000281.1 GCA_002839205.1 Spirochaetae bacterium HGW-Spirochaetae-9 | reverse complement strand
GGACGCCCACGAGGGAGGAGCCAATCTGCGAGGCGAGGCGGATGCGCTGGGCTTCTCCGCCCGACAGGGTGGCCGCCTTGCGCTCCAGCGTGAGATATTCAAGGCCCACATTCTTCATGAACGTCAGGCGGGCCTTGATCTCCTTCAAGATCTGCCTGGAAATCTGCTTCTCCACATCGGTGAGGCTCACTGATGCAAAAAACTTGAGGGCTTCCTCCACGGACAGGGAGGAGACTTCGTTGATATTGCGTCCGCCTATGGTGACGGCCAGGGCTTCAGGGCGAAGCCGCTTTCCACCGCAAGCGGTACAGGGTTTTTCGGTCATGAAGGTCTCGAGCCACTGCTTGACGCCTTCGCTCGTTGTTTCCCGGTAACGACGCTTGAGGTCGGCCAGGATGCCGGGAAATTTCGTATTGTACTCGAAATGACCGGTTTTCTCCTTGTTGTCGTAGTGGTATTTGATGGGATCGCTTGTGCCGTAGAGGATGGCTTTCATCACCTCGGGGGGAAGGTCGCGGAATGGAGTGCCGAGGCTGAAATGGAAATGCTTGGCCAGGGCTTCGAACCGTGACCGGTTCCAGGCCGATGAGGGATTGTAGGGCGGACATCCGCCCTCATCGAAGGAGAGACTATCGTCGGGGATGCAGAGCTCAGGCTGGAATTCAAGGTTGAGGCCGAGGCCCGTACATGCTGGACACGCTCCCTGCGGGGCGTTGAAGGAAAAAAGACGGGGTTCCATCTCGGGCAGGGAAATGCCGCACTCGGGGCAAGCGCCCTTCTGGCTGAAAAATTCTTCCGAGCTTATCTTGTCGTTCTCTTTGATGACGATGACGACGCCGTCGGCGATCTGGAGTGAAGTCTCAACAGCTTCGGCTACGCGCCTCCTCAGGTCGGGTCCGAGCTTGATCCTGTCCACCACGACGTCGATGCTGTGTTTCTTCTGTTTCTCGAGCTTGATATCCTCTTCAAGTTCGTGCATCTCTCCATCGACGCGGGCCCTAGCAAAGCCCTGTTTGCGCGCATCCTCCAGCCACTTCTTGTGCTCGCCCTTCATGGCGCGGACGACAGGCGCGAGAATCTGCAGCTTCGTACCCGAAGGCCAGGACAGGATAATATCGAGAATCTGGTCGACGCTCTGTTCTTTTATGACGCGGCCGCAGGATGGGCAATGGGGAGTACCAGCCCTGGCATAGAGGAGACGGAAGTAATCGTGGATTTCGGTGACGGTGCCGACCGTGGATCTGGGATTCTTGTGGGTAGTCTTCTGCTCTATCGATATGGCCGGCGAGAGGCCTTCGATATAGTCTACATCGGGCTTGTCCATGCGGCCGAGGAACATCCGGGCGTATGAGGAGAGGGATTCCACGTAGCGGCGCTGACCTTCGGCGAAAATAGTGTCAAAGGCGAGCGAACTCTTGCCCGAACCCGAAAGGCCCGATATGACGATAAGCTTGTCGCGAGGAAGCTCGAGATCGATGTTCTTGAGATTATGCTCGCGTGCGCCTTTTATTATCAGCTTGTCCATAGGTTGCGACAAGGATACGCCGAATGCCGATTCAAGGCAAGTAGAGGCCTACATCCGTATAGTAAAAAACGCCTTCCAGAGAGGTGTTTTATCGCTGGCTTTCCTGAATGCCGCCGTGGGGACGGGGCTCGTCGAAGGCAATCTCGTCACATGGATGCGCCGCTCCGGAGAAAAGCCGGGTGTCCAGGCAAGACGGTCGCCAGTTCTGGATAAGGTCGCCCCGCCCCCGCCGCCAGTCATTGTGGATCCTTTGACGAACTCCCTTATAAATCCCTGGGC
>PGXP01000022.1 GCA_002839205.1 Spirochaetae bacterium HGW-Spirochaetae-9 | reverse complement strand
CCACCGATCGATCTACTCGAGCGAAGCGCAGATATTCACCGCTCTCTATGAAGGCCTCGTATCCTACGATGCAGCCAGCCTCGAACCTGTAGCCGCGGCCGCTTCTTCCTGGAAAAAGTCGAAGGACGGCATGGTCTACAGCTTTGAAATCCGCCCAAATGCCCGATGGTCCGACGGCAGCGCCTTGCGCGCATCGGATTTCAGAAACGCATGGATGCGCCTTCTCAAACTCAATGCCCAATACGCCGCCTTTTTCGATGTCATCAAGGGCGCCCGCGAATACCGTATTGGTGAAAACAGCAACCCTGACAGTGTGGGAATCATCGCGGGTGACACTACCCTCACCGTAACCCTGAGCCGGCCCGTGGCCTACTTCACCCGCCTCATCAGCCACCATGCCTTTTCGCCCATTCATCCTTCCATGCTTGAGGCATCGGCTTGGGAGAGGCATATCCCCTTCCCCGTCAACGGACCTTACGCCTTCGAATCCCTGCGCGGCCAAGAACTCAGGCTCAAAAAAAATCCCTTGTACTGGGATGAAAAATCCGTCGCCATCCAACGGCAAACCATGATCTTCAGCGACGACGACCAGGCGGCTTCGAGGATGTTCAACAGCGAGGAAGCCCATTGGCTGGCCGGTCCCGGCGACTATGACGCCATTCTCCTCGAGCAGGCTATCCAGGTCAACCCGATTTTCTCGACGCATTACTGGTACTTCAACTGTTCGGAAGCTCCCTGGAGCGAGGCTCCGGTACGACGGGCCCTCGCCCTCCTCCTCCCCTGGAAGGAACTGCGGAATCCCGACACCTACATGGTGCCCGCAACCACCCTCGTCCTTCCCCTGCCCGGCTACAGCCAGGCCGAGGGCATTCTCGGCCAGGACAGCAAGGAAGCCATGCGCCTGCTCGACGAGGCGGGCTATCCCGGCGGGAAAGGCCTGCCTGAACTCACGATCTATTTCGCCGATGGCCGCGACGGCACACGCATAGCGAGTCTCTTCAAAAAAGCATGGGAAGCCCTTCCCGACCTCACGATTACCTTGATGCCGGTGAGCGGAGCCACCTATTATGACACCATATCGGGTGAGAGCAAGGTTGAGGGCATAACCCTGGCCCACACGACGTGGATAGGCGATTTTGCCGACCCCGAAGCCTTCCTCCAGATGTGGACTCCCGATTCCCCCCTCAACGACGCGAACTTTGCCGACGAAGGCTTTGAGGAGCTTCTCTCCAAGTCGTACGCCAGCGAGGGCAAGGAACGCCTCAGCCTCCTCGCCGAGGCCGAGACAATCCTCCTGCAGAAGGCTGTCATACTGCCCATCTACCACAGTTTCGCCGCCTCCGTCATCGACATCGACTATATAGAGGGCTGGTACCAGAACGCCCTCGACATCCATCCTTACAAATACCTCAAGTTCGGCAGCCCGAGCATCCGGCCCAATGTGGCCGGCGCGGCGGGTTCGAGCATCCTCGCGAGGTTCTGAAAAATGGCTTCGATCGATACAAGCGAAACCGGACAGCTGCTGAGAAACCTCGGATTTCCCCTCCTCAAGGTGCATACCTCATACTCGCACCACGACTTCATAACCCCCGGGCGGCGCATCCTCGTCATCGGCCCCATGGGTTCGGGCAAAACGGAGTTCACGGCGCGCGTATGGAGAGACAGCAAGGTCGCGCTCAAGAAGAAAGGGCAGGCTGTCTCGCTGACGACGAGGGGATCGGTGGACAGGCGTGAGGTCTTCGTCGTGCGATCCAGCCTCGACAAGACGCGCTTTCCCGACTACCCTGACGACGCCCTCGCCTTCCGCGGCGGCTTCGAGCGCTGCGGCCAGCATATCGGAGCGGCCCGCGATTCCTTCCAGCTCGAAACCCTCCTCGCCGACAATCCCGATATCGGCACATGGATCGTCGACGAAGCGGCTTTTTTCGATGAGCGCATCGCCTACCTCATGGCCGATGAATCGCGACGCAATGGTCTCTGCTTTATCTGCCCCACCCTCGTGCTCAACTTCAGGCGGGAAATCTTCAACCAGACAGCCCGCCTCCTGCTCGAGAACGCGACGGATGTCTTCCCCCTTACGGCCTACTGCGAGCACGAAGATTGCCTCATGGATTCCCTCTATACCTATCGCTATTACCTCGTCGACGGTCAGGAATGCCCGGCCCTCTATTTCGATCCCCTCATCATCATCGGGGGCGACAGGACGAAGTCGGACGGCAGGGAGCCTAATTACTGCACCCGCTGTGATGAGCATCACTACCTGCCCGGCAAGGAATACACCTTTTTCACGCTCAAACCTCTCGGTGAACAGGCTGCGCGAGGCAATGTCGCCCCCCTGCTCGCCGAACTCAACGCCCTGGCGGGCAATATCGGGGCATCGCGGCTTTACGCTTCGCTCAGCAGCCGCTATGTGGACTGCGAATCGCCCTGCTCCGTACAGATGAACGCCCTCGATGTGCCCTGCATCGCCGAACGGGCCATAGTCTACCTCTACGCCGAACAGAACCTTCTGTCCGCCGACCAGCTCCGTTACCTTGTCGGGGAGCTCGGTCTGGACAAGGAATATCTGGCCCTGCGACTCTCGGACAACAGAAGGCCCCTGGAACTATAGATTTGAAGCATCGGCCTCAAAGGATCATCGGTAATGCGCAGCCCCTTCGGGACTTTCAGGAACCTGCCCCGATCGATCTGGGCCCTTTTCGCGGTTCGGCTCGTGATTTCGGCAGGCAATTTCGTCTTCCCCTTCCTCACGCTCATCCTCAGCACCAAACTGGGCTGGCCTGCCGACAGAATTGGCCTCTTCCTCACAATGACACAGGCATCAGCCCTCCCTGGCGTATTTTTCGGCGGAAAGTTGAGCGACCGCATCGGAAGAAAGCACATAATCATCGGATGTCAGGGGGCAGCGGCTATCCTCTTTATCGTAAGCCTTTTCATCGGCTACAAACCCATCCTGCCTTTCCTTGTCGCAGCCGCTTCCGTCGCTCTCTCGATGGCCTGGCCCGTTTCGGGAGCCCTTGTCGCCGACATAGCCTCGCCCGAGGAAAGGAAATCAGCCTACGCCCTCCTCTACTGGGGCAACAACCTTGGATTCTCCATTGGTCCAATTGCGGCGGGCTTTCTTTTCCATCGGGCTCCCGGCCTGATGTTTCTTGGCAATGCCTGTGCGCTCATGGTATCCATATTTATCCTGCTCCGATTCGTTCCCGAGCAGAAACACGCCCGGGAAGAGAAACCAGCCTCGGACCAGGAAGCCGCCCACTCAGGCAGTCTCTGGACGGTGATCACGGAGAGGCCGACGATCATAGTGTTCGCTCTTCTTGTGGCGATGATGAACTTCGTCTACAGCCAGAGCGGCTTCAGCCTGCCTCTCTATCTCAACGAAAGGCTGGGCGAGCGGGGAGCAGAAATCTTCGGCACGGCGATGACGGTGAACGGCCTCACCGTCGTGTTCTGTACCCTTCTCATTTCCCGCATCAGCGCGAAAACGGCTGTCCTCCCCCTCATGGCCATAGCCGGCATTCTCTATGCCCTGGGCTTTGGACTCTTAGCCCTTCCGCCGAGTTTTTTAATGGTGATGGTTTCCACGGTTATCTGGACCTGGGGCGAAATCCTCTCGGCGACGAACATCAATGTCTTTATCGCCTCCAAGACACCGGCAAGCCACAGGGGAAGGATGCAGTCCTTCGTTTCCATTATCACGAACACAGGTTCTCTGTCGGCGCCAGTCTTAGCTGGCGCCATAATAAATGCGAGCGGTTCAGGCGCAGTCTGGCCTGTCGTCTTTTTCGTGGCGCTTGCGGCAGGGGTTCTGATGCTGGGATTAGGCGCCTGGGAAAGAGCGCACGGAAGGTAGGTCGAGTTCAGCTCAGGAGGGAAGCAACCCTTGAGGCGAAAAGCTCCGCATGCTCGGCAGTATCGAAGACAGCCCTGAAATTATTGGGTCCGCCACCGCCCTTCCCGCCTGATTCCTGAAGGAGAGGCTTAAGCAGCTGCCCCAGAGCTTGCCGGTTGACCTCATTGATGGAAGCCTGAGCCTTCATGATCTGGACACAGCGGTCAGGACTGCTGAGAGCTATCACGCAAAAGCCGCGGGCGGCTCCTGCTTTTACCGTCTCGAAGGCTTCGTCGGCCGACCTGTCGGCAAAAGAGAATCTGAGAATTTTGATGCCGTTGGCCTGGATTGGCTGGGCATTCTGACTCGCCGCGATGTCGATCTCCAGCATTGCCCTGTCTTTCAGCAAGGCGCCGCGCTCTGCTTCGAGCCTGGTTACCTTTTCGAGAAGGGTGGTGACGCGGGCTACCGATTCCTCGGTTGAGCTGCCGAGATGCCCTGCTACAGCCTTGAGCTGGCCAAAAGACCTGGCCATCGCCGCGACTGCCCTGTCGCCGGCCACAAAGTAGACGCGCGTGTTACCCTTGTATTTTTCTGTAGACAGTATTGACAAGAGACGAAGGGCAGCGGCTGAAGCCACATGGGTTCCGCAACAGGCCACCCAGTCGTAACCGTCGATTTCGACGATGCGCACCACGGATTCGCCCTCAGGCAAACCCTTTCGAATCGGAAATAAAGAAGCATCCTCGGGCGGGCAGGCATGAACCTTGTAGCCATGATCCTGGGCTATGAACCCATCGGCTATCTTTTCGACGCGGGCGGCTATGTCGGCATCCATGGAAGGGCAGGAAATATCGATCGTCGAGTAGACCTGGCCGAGATGGAAACCCAGGGTATGTATCCCGAATTCCCGCTCGAGCACAGCGGAGAGAAGGTGCTGCCCCGAATGCTGCTGGCTGTGATCGCGCCTCCGCGCCGCGTCGAGGACCATCGCAACCCTGTCACCGGCCTTGAAGGAGGGATTGGCTTCTATCCTGTGCAGGATGACGGGCCCCTCCTCGATCACCTGGATGAGAGTCATGCCTCCCAGGCTGCCCAGATCGCAAGGCTGGCCGCCCCCCTCGGGGTAGAACAGCGTGCAGTCGAGAACGACATCGCAAAACGAGCCTGATTCCCTGATTTCGAGGACAAGGGCTTCGCCGGAGGAGGCAGTGGGATCATCATAGAAGAGCTTGACAACTTCATGCACCAGTAGAATCCTCTTTGGCGCCCGGAAGGGGCGGGAGCTCCCTGCCCTGCTCGAATTCCACATCCTCATCGTCCAGTCCCTCGCCCGCGGGCATCACGATAAGGGATGCCTCACCGGCTTGATGGCGCTCAAGCCTCACCGCTATAGCCTTGGTTACGCCCGATTCTTCCATCGTGACGCCCAGGAGAGTGTCGGCACCGCTCACCGTCTTCTTGTTGTGCGAAATCACGATGAACTGGCTGGTGCGCGAGAACTCGCGCAGGAGGTTGATAAAGCGGATGACATTGGCTTCATCGAGCGCGGCGTCTATTTCGTCCAGGAAGCAGAAAGGCGAAGGCTTGACCATGTACGTGGCGAAAAGCAAGGCGATGGCAGTGAGAGTCTTTTCGCCTCCCGACAGGAGTGAGATAGCCTCAAGCTTCTTGCCGGGCGGCTGAGCGAGAATTTCAATGCCCGATTCGAGAATATGGTCGGGATCGGAGAGCCTGAGCTCTGCCCTGCCCCCGCCGAAAAGCCGCCTGAACATATTGTGGAAATTTTTCTTGATCTTGTTGTAGGTCTCGAGGAAAAGTTCGGCGCTTTCGTTGCGAATCTCGTCGGTTATCTGCCTGAGGTCGTCACGCGCCTTCTGCAGGTCGGCCATCTGGTCCGAGAGGAAATCGTAGCGTTCCTTGACTTCCTTATATTCCTCAGGTGCCATGAGGTTGACCGAACCCAGATCCTTGAGCTTGCCGCGCAGTGTCGAGAGCGTTTCCCGCAACTCGGAGACCGGAAGCGTGAGTTCAAGCATCCTCTCCTCGAACTCGGCAAGATCACGAGAATACTGCTCGAGGAAGTTTTCGCGGATATTCTTGATCTCCGTCTCGCTCTGAGCGATGGATAGGTGGATCGTCTCCAGCTCAGCCTGCACAGCCTGCATCCTGTCGGCGAGGCTGGTTGAATCCTTCTTTCTCTGGACGAGATCGGAGTTTTTGGCGGCGATACCCTTTTCGAGCAGTTCCATGGAAGCGGAAAGCTTCCGCCCTTTTGCCTCGATTTCGGCCAGCTCGGAATCTATCTCGTCGAGTTCCTCGCCGAGTTCATTGGCGCGGCGCGTCTCGGCGTAGATCTCGGTCTCCTGCTCGCGCAAGGAACCTTCCTGGCCGGAAATTTCCCTACGGAATACGGCAAGGGCATCCTGAGCGCCTGACATCTGGGTCTGGAGCATTGTTCGACCGAGCCGGGATTCCTCGAGGGTGCGCCTGTAGGCGTCGATCCGCGCGGCCAGCTCCCTGTTCTCCGCCCCGAGAGTATCGATAGTAGACTTGTGGGCCCCGATGCGCTCGATGCTCGCGGCGATGGACGAATCTATCGACCGCTTCCTCGTCATGATTCCCTCGGGGGAGAGGAACTCGTCGAGGAAGGAAGGGGTTGTCTTCTTGTAGAAGGAGAATTTTTCGGAGAGTTCGGCGAGGATCTGAGCGCTGCCGCCCAGGTCTTCGGCTATCTTGAGGACGGTGGCCACAAAGTCGGCTGCTCCCTTGCCCTCATAGGCCAGCGAACGCCTGACGTCGGCGAGGAGGGCTGTCTTGCCCTCGAAGCTGGCCCTAATTCTGTCGATAAGGGACTGTATCTCGACTTCGAGCGCCATCCGCTCGGTGGAAGAATAGCCTGACTCCTTGAGGCGGGCGTCCAGTTGCTGAACGATCGTTTCGGTTATGTCATCAAGGGCGAGGCGGGCTGCGGCCACTTCTTCCTCGATCTGCTGGATCGAAAGGCCACGCCTGGCTGCTTCCTCGTCGTTGCTACGCAGGGCGAGGCTAGCCACCTTGATGTTCGACTCGAATTCCTCGATGTGCCGCTCTGTATCTTTCAGTCGAGCCTTGTAGTCGGCGAGCTCGCCTTCCTTGTCGGATTCCTCCTCGCGCAAGGCCGCGATCTTGTCCTGTATGCTCTTCGACCGCAGCTCCAGCTGGTCGATCTTGGAGTGGATCTCGCGTACCCTGTCGGCGACGAGGGTTCTGTGTTTTTCGGCACCGTTCTTTTCCACGGCGAGGCCATAGAGATTTTTCTGCATCTCGACGAGTTGGGTTTCCATCTCGTTGACGAGGTCGAGGCTTTCGGACATCGAGGCACTGAGGGCTTCGGATTCAGCCCTTATTTTGTCCCTCTCCTGCTTTTTCAGCGCGAATTCGGCGTCGCGCCTGTCCTTTTCACGCAGGAACTGTCGTAGCCTGAGCAGAAAGACATCGCGCTCGACATCGAATATTTTATCCTTGAGGGCTCTGAAAGTTACCGTTTTCTCAGCCTGGTGCTTGAGGCTGTCGTGCGAACGCTTCACCTCGGCGAGCACAGCCTCGATCTGCTTCATGTTCTCTTCGGTGCGCTCGAGCTTGTTCTCGGCTTCCCTCACCCTCACCTTGTGCTTGGTGATGCCGGCCGCTTCCTCGAAGAGATAGCGCCTGTCCTCGGGCTTGGAAGAGAGGATCTGGTCTATCTTGCCCTGCTCCATCACCGAGTAGGCCGATTTGCCGATGCCTGTGTCCCAGAAAAGCTCACGCACTTCCTTGAGCTTGGCGAGTTTTCCGTTTATGTAGTATTCGCTTTCGCCCGAGCGGTAGAGTCGGCGCTTTATCGCCACCTCGGGCACATCGAGTGGGAGGGTTCCCGTTTCGTTGGAGATGGTTATCGTCACTTCCGCCACGGAGAGAGGTTTTCGGCTCTCGGTTCCGTTGAAGATTATATCTTCCATGGAGTCGGCGCGGAGGCTCCGCGCCGACTGCTCGCCTACAACCCATTTGATGGCGTCGACGACATTGGACTTCCCGCAGCCGTTGGGGCCGAGGAGAGCCGAGATGCCGTTCGAGAACTCTATCTTCGTGCGATCCGCAAAAGATTTGAAACCAAAAATCTCAAGGCTTTTTAAAAACAAGGTTGATTCCCCTCATGGTTTTGCCTCGACATCCGTATCATTCGTCCTGTTTGATGAGAATGTCGTACACTTCCTGAGGTGTAGCGCAGGCGAGGAGAGAATCGCGCAGCTCTGCAGCCTTGAGGCGGGCCGAAAAGAAGGAAAGCGTCTGCAGGTAATACGCATGCTGATTGTAGGCCGCAGCGATCATGAAGAGGAGGCGCACAGGCACATCATCGAGCGATTGGAAGTCGGCAATGTCGCACTTGGAGACGCCCACGGAGACGACAAGGTCGGTGACGGATGAGAGGCGCACATGGGGTATCGCGATCCCGCGACCGATAGCGGTGCTCATGAGCTCCTCACGCCTCAGGATTTCCGCGATCAGATCCTGCTTGTTCTTGATCTGGGGGGCTGTGGAAAGATTTTCGGCGAGGGCGACGAGAGCATCGCGCTTTTTCGTGTAATTGAGGAACAAAACCCTGTTGGGGGCGATGATATTCTGGATCTGGATGGAGCCGATGAGGCCGGCGGGGCGATTGGATGAGAGCCTTTCATTGACCCAGCGTTCGATGTCGCTTTTCTTGAATCTCCACACCGTTCCTATCTTGCCTGAAGGAATGTCGCCTTTCTGCGCCCAGTCGTATACCGTCCTTTCCGATACGCGGAGGTACCGTGCAACCTCTTCTATGGTCAGGATGTCGTCATCCATGCGAAAACCCCCTCTCTATTTGGAATCTAATGACATATTATTGAAGGCAATGGCGTTTCCTGTCAAGTGCAAACATTACTGCAGGGCTTCACGTATGGCTTCAGGATCGAAGCCTTGTTTTTTCAGGGCCCAATAGAGGGCATCATGGAAGCGTTCATCCTTTCTGAGGCCTTTTTTGCGCCAGGCTCCTTCGAGGCGGGCGGTTTCTTTGCCGATCGCGCGGGCGAGAGCGCGGCTGAAGTCGATGTCCTCGAGTGCTGCTTTGACGGCGCCCTCGCCCAGGCCGCGGGAGCGCAGCTCGGCGGCCAGGAGCGCCGGGCCTGCGGCCCGGCGCTCCGCGCGCCCCCTCGCCCAGATGCGTGCAAAGCGTGCGTCATCGACAACACCATCAGTTTTCAGACTCTCGATAGCAGCCTTCGCGGCTTTGGAGGAAAAACCCTTGGCAACCAGCTTGGCCGACAAACCATGGCTCGACTGTTCAGCCCGCGCGCAGAGCTCAATAACCTTGCGCCTTGCCCGTTGCTCTTCATCGATGGACGCGAGAAGCATAAAAAAATCATCCTCGCTTCCAAATTCGGGAACGCTGTCAGGCAATGCCGCCAGCGCAATCAGCTGACTATCCTTCCCGTCGGGGAGCGAGGCGAGCAGCTCGGCGCAACGTGACAGGGGAATAAAAAAAGAAATGCCCCCGGTCACGACAAAGGTCGGATTCCCGGAGGCATCAAAGCGTACGGATTCGATCCGCACCGTATACTATCCTTTTTAGCGCTTGGAGAACTGGAACCTTCTGCGCGCTCCTCTCTGGCCGTACTTCTTGCGTTCCACCATCCTGGAGTCGCGGGTGAGAAGACCGTTGGTCCTCAAGGCTGCATGGTTCGCAGGATCCACCTGACCAAGTGCGCGGGCAATGCCATGGGCGCAGGCACCGGCCTGGCCATTGACGCCACCGCCAAGGACACTGATCACGATGTCATATTTATTTTCGCTGGCCGTCACCACAAGAGGCTTCCTCACCGAGGCAAGAAGCTCCGCCACCTTGAAGTACTGGCTGGCTTCCATATCGTTGACGAGGAGCTTGCCTGTACCTTCACGAAGGAAGACACGAGCGACAGCGCATTTTCTTCTACCAGTGCCGATTCCAAGATTTCTGACCATTACATACCCCTTCTGTTCACAGGTCGATGGCGACCGGTGATTGGGCCGCATGCGGATGCTGGGAACCAGCATAGATCTTCGCGTTTTTGTAGAGCTTGCGACCCAGAGGGCCCTTCGGAAGCATACCGTGGATAGCCAGCTCGAGCGGAGCTATCGGATTGCGCCCAATGAGTTCCTGGAAGGTAAAATCCTTGAGCCCGCCGGGGAATCCCGAGTGCTTGTAGTACATCTTGTTCTGGCGCTTTCTGCCAGTGATCGCTACCTTTTCGGCGTTCACTATCACGACGAAATCACCCGTTTCCTGGCTGGGAGTATAGGTCGGCTTGTTCTTGCCGCGGAGCACGTAGGCGACTTTTGCGGCCACGCGGCCGAGAGGCTTGCCCTCTGCGTCGATCACGTACCACTTACGTTCAGCGGTAGCGGAAGTTACGAAAATGGTCTTCATCAAAGTATACCTTTACCTTATTCCTGTAGTTTTCATACAATGCGCGTGGCATATTCCCACATTATGGAGAATGTGTCAAGGTCGGCGCATCATTCCTGCTTGGCTTCGGTCTTTTCCTCGGATTTTTCCTCGGCCTTGGCCTCTTCCTGCTCTTCCTTCTCTGCTTCTTTCTTGTCCTTGATGTCAGCCACGCCGATGAGTATGGCCACGGCGCCGATCAGCACCGCGAGCACAGGGACTGAACCCCGAAGAAATGCCAGCACGTCGCCCCACCAGCCCAGAACACCGGGAAGGCACATGAGTACCGCAGCAACAACAAGGACGATACCTACAGCGAGAGCTACCATTTCAAACTCCTTCCAGTCGACGATAAAGCATATTATAGCAAGAACAGCATCGTTTAGCAAGATTTTCCGCCAGTTGCCAATTCGGCTCATTGCGACTATAAAGAGTCCCATGACAGCCCAGGGAACCCTCGTCCTCTTCAAAGCCCAGATAGCACGCATCGCCTCCTGTGCCGATGGCAGGCTCCTCCTGGAATTGGAATCGGGCGGATCCATGAAAGTGAGGGAAAAAGACATCAGCCTCCTCCATCCGGGACCAGTGAACCGCATCCCCCCTGCCAGCGAAGGCGGCGATTTTATCACCGCCCACGCGATGCTCGCCTCCGATCACAAAGGCAGGGATCCCATACCCACATCCTGGAAAGAACTCTCCGACCTCGTCTTCGGGGAATTCAGCCCCAATGCTGCCGTAGCCTGCGCGCGCCATGCCGCCTCGGGTGTACTTTTTCGCATAGGCGAGGAGGGCCCCCTCGCCCAGAGCTTCGAGGAGATCGACCGCATCAGGAAAAAAGATGAGGAGAAGCGCCTGGATACCCAACGCCGCTCCTCCTTTATAGATGGCTTGAAGGCAGCCATGAAACAGAAGGGAAGCGAACATCTCAGGCTGAACCAGGACTTTTCCCGTTATATAGCCGATCTCGAATCATACGCACTGGGATCGGGTGAACGATGTCCCCTCGCCGCGGAAGCGGGCATCAACGAAAGCCGCGAGTCCGTCCACCAAGCCCTCATCGATTCCAGCCTCTGGCAGCCATCGGTCAACCCCTGGCCAGCAAGGGCGGGATGCACGCTTTGGGCTCCCAGGCTGGACTTTCCCGAAGAAGAGCGAACCGATCGGGCCATGGATAGGCGTGATATGCGCCATCTCGCTTCCTACGCCATCGACAACGCATGGTCCACCGATCCTGATGACGCCATAGCCTATGAAGACGGCCTTGTCT
>PGXP01000280.1 GCA_002839205.1 Spirochaetae bacterium HGW-Spirochaetae-9 | reverse complement strand
GCCCTTTGGGGACCTGCCAGGACCAAACACTTGGCTGTACAACAATTTGCCATGCTGGCGGCAGCGCTGGAAGCGGTAAAACCTGGTGGCCATGTATTATACAGCACTTGCAGTATTTCATCATTGGAAAATGAAGCTGTCGTCGAACGGTTGGCTAAAAAACGTTCGGGTCGGTACGAGGAAATTCCAGTCGAAGCCCCTTTCTCGGAAGAACTGTCCCACGGTCGCATCATCCTTCCCGACACCGCCCAAGGGAAAGGCCCGTTGTACTTTTGCCTCATCAGGAGAATCTCATGACATATCGACCCTCAGTCGCCATTACCCGGTGCAGCACCTATTCCGAAGCCGATCTCGACAAGAGCATGAAGGAAATTTGCGAAGCGGCTTCGATGCCGGATGTGGCCGGAAAAAAGGTGTTGCTCAAACCCAATATCTTGAGCGATTCCGCACCCGAGAAGGCAATCACCACACGACCTGAAGTGCTGCGTTCCTTGATCAGGATATTGTATGCCCAAGGAGCCGCACAGGTTCTCGTCGGTGATTCACCTGGTGTACACGGTCCGAACTTCATTCCAAAGACGTCGGGAATCGTACAGGTCTGTTCCGAAGAAGGAGCACAGTGGTGCGAATTCGCCAAGGATCCGGTCATGCATCATATACCGGGAACCTATGGTCTCAAACTGCCGCTACCCAAGGTAATGGACAATGTCGATCTGATATTCTCTGTGGCGAAAATGAAGACACACCAACTCATGTATGCGACTGGAAGCGTAAAGAACCTGTTCGGTATGGTGGCGGGATTGCATAAGAGCTCCTGCCATATGCTCTACCCTACCCGTGAATCGTTCGCACGTATGCTGGCTGGACTCTATGCGGTTGTCAAACCGCATTTTGCGATTATGGACGCAGTGGTATCCATGGAAGGGCCGGGACCAGCCGGTGGTTCTCCACGACATACGGGGCTCTTGCTGGCGTCGAGCGATTGTACCGCATTGGACGCCGCCCAAGCGATTATAATGGGCTACGACCCCTTCTCTCTTCCGCTGGTGAAGGAACTGCATGACCGAAGATTGTCGCAATGGAGAAGCCTGGAAGAAATATCGTATCCACTTCTCGCGGCATCAGGATTGGTGCTTCCCGATTTCAAACGTATCAAACAACAGGAACGGACAAGCCTGTTCAACTCCTTGATCGGGCCATTGTTCACCAGATATTTCAAGTTCAGGCATCAACGGCATGAACCGAAACCCCTGTTCGATCCCGAAAAATGTATCGGTTGTGGCCGTTGTGTCAAGATATGCCCGGGAAAAGCACTTGCCCTTGACACGAAGCAGAAGATTGTGGCCGACTATAGCGCGTGCATCAGGTGCTATTGCTGCCACGAGGTTTGCCCTGCCGATGCCATTACCATTGAACATGGAATGGGAGAGTGATTCATGGATTTGCAAACAATAGTCGGTACCATCATGTTGGGCGTTGCCCCAATCAGTGAACTACGAGGTGCGATTCCGTTCGCCTACCTACGGGGATACCCGTTGTGGGAAGCCATACTGCTTGGTGCAGGGGCGAATCTGCTCGTTTCTCCGCTTGTCTATATTTTCCTGACCTATTTCCATGGTTTCTTCTACAGTCGGTGGAACTTCTATGCAAAGGTTTTCGACAAGACCGTAGTCCGTACAAGGATGAAACTGGGACCGAAGATCCGCAAGTACGGCATGTGGGGAATCCTGTTGTTTGTCGGAATCCCCTTGCCTATCACCGGGGCCTGGACAGGGACGCTCGGCGCTTGGGTCTTGGGTCTCGACAGGAAACGCAGCATGCT
>PGXP01000279.1 GCA_002839205.1 Spirochaetae bacterium HGW-Spirochaetae-9 | reverse complement strand
GGGCATAGCCGCCGCGGCCGCCTATGTCATGGGCCTGCTTCTGGGCGGCCTGGCTTGACGCCGGCGCGTCGGCGCTTCCTGATATGGCTGAGGATGCCGTCTTTGCCAGGTTTGTAGACGGCTCGCTTCATCGGCTTCAGGAAGTACACGAGGGCACCCACGAGCAGGTGGAGATAATAGACCCCAAAACGCCAGATGAGGATGGCGCTCATCGTTGCGGCGGGCTTTCCCGTCAGCGCGCTCAGCACGAGCAGGTATGAGGCCTCTATGCTCCCCGCCGCTCCCGGCGTCGGAATGAACAGCGATACGAGGCCGCAGAGGATATAGGAGAGGAGAAATTCCGGGAAGGGAGAGGCCGTGCCGGTAAGAATCGCGAGGGGGATATAGAGGGACGCGGCCCATAGCAGCTGCTCGACCATCAAGATGAGTATGTCGAGCAGCATCGTGCCCATGTTTTGGCTCCACAGCACTTTAAACCCTTCTCCAAGCCCCTGGCTCCAGACGGATATCTTCTCGGCCCAGCAGGGATTCTTCGTTATCCTGGCTATGAGCTTCCCGAGTCCGGACTTTTCCATCCTGAGCGCGAGAGTCCCCAGAAGGTGAGGATTGGAGAAAGTCAGGATAAGGACGACGGTCATCGTTATCGTGATGAGCATGCCCGCGATGAGAAGGAAGGCGCCCTTGCCGAGAGAGGACATCATGCCAATGCCCTTATGGAAAAAGATGGCGACGATGAAGAGTTGGACGATATTGCCCTCGATCAGCCGGGAAAAAACGACATTCGAGACGACCGTCGATTCAAGGCCCAGCCTGGAAAGATGCAGCACCTGGAAGGGTTGCCCCCCCACGGAGCCGGGGGTGATGTTGCAGAAGAAATAGCCGATGATGTTGTTGTAGAGCCCGTCCCTTAAGGAGATCCTGATGCCGAATTTTGGGAATACCAATTTGAAGCGCAGCGTGTCGATAAGGTAGATTATGAACACGATCGCAAAAGGCACGAATATGGCGACGAGTGAGGTCGCCCTGAACGCAGTCTTCAATTCGCCAAAGTCGATGAGAAGCCCCATGAAAACATTGATCAGCAGGCCGGCGAGAAGAGCGATAAATATGCTCTTGACCAGCTTCCTGGATTCGCTTTTCTCGGCTTCCTTGGTTCCCGGATCGGCGCAACTGTTATCCATATTGGAAATATACAATGATTCATGCTAGTTTTGGCAAGTAGAAGCATACCGGAGGCAATTATGAAGGCCAGAAATCTGTTCGCGGCTCTTGTCGCCCTCTGCTCCTTGATCGCCGCCGCACTGCCGGTCGCGGCTCAAGGCATGGAATTCGCGTTCAACGGAATCAGGTTCAACGAGGCGCTTCTCGGCGGGATCCCCCTGCCGACGGGTGCCGACCTGGGATTCCGCTTCCCTCTCGCCGATTCAGGCCTCCTCTTCACGCTGAGAGTCGCAGCGGGCTACGAGGATCGCCTCATCCTTCGGGACGCCTCGGGCGCGCCCATCGCGAAGCCGGAGGGTTTCGACGCCGACGACCAAACCCAATGGTTCCATTGGCCAAACGGCGAGGTGGACGCCGGCCTCGCATACCGGCTATCGCTGGGGGCCGAAGCTCCCGTGGCGGAGCTTTTCGGCATGGCGAGAGGCCGCGGCGAACTGAATTCTCCCAGCCTCTCGACTTCCGTATTCCCCGATGCCCGGAGCCTGCTGGCCGTCTCCTTCCTGGCCGGCATCGACGTCGACAACCTGACGAAAAGCCCGCGGCGGTTCAAGAGCGGGTATGCTGGCGAGCTTTCCGTCGAATACGCGCCTTCCTTCCTGGCTTTTGCGGGGGCCACGG
>PGXP01000278.1 GCA_002839205.1 Spirochaetae bacterium HGW-Spirochaetae-9 | reverse complement strand
TGCGGGGTCTGTCCCGCATGCAAAAGTGGCCGGTTCAACACGTGTTCGACCAATCGTACGATGGGAGTCGCCCGACCAGGTGCTGCCAGACCCTTCATGACTGTGCACCACGATGACTTTATACCCTGTGATGGCATGGACTATTCCGATATTGCGCTCGTGGAACCCTTGAGTGTCGGTCGACACGCCGCGAACCGGGTCCCTTCCGTCGACGGCAAGCTTGTGCTGTTGTATGGTCTTGGGATAATCGGTGTCGGTATACTCATCGAATTGAAACGACTTGGTGCGAAAGTGATTGTCGCTGATGTGGCTAAAGACAAACTAGCCCTTGCGCTCCGTCTTGGAGCCGATTATGCTTTGGATATCAAGGATGCTGAATTCGATTCGACTATTGATCGGCTCAGTGGGGGAATGGGGCTGGATATCGTGTTCGATGCGGTCGGTTCCGCAAAAATCGTCGAAGCGGCCCTCGCAAAGACAGCGGTTGCCGCAACCATTGTTTTCGTCGGATACCATACGGATACCATACCGTTCAACACAAAGCCGATTGTAAGCAAGGAGTTGAGTGTCTACGGATCGAGGAATGCCTTGAAAGCAGATTTCGAGGGTTCTCGCGACAACCTTCGATCGAACCCGGCCCTGAAGGACCTGCTGGTCACCAACCGCTTCGCCTTTTCCGAATTGACCGAGGCTTTTCGGTATTGGGTTGATAACCGTGGAAGTGTCATGAAGATACTTGTCGATATGCCAGAAGGGGAGAGGAAATGATAAAAAGACTGTATGATTTTATTGAAGAGTACGTGCCGATTGCGGTCTTCCTGATTATTTGTGTGGTAATGCTGTTCCAAGTGTTCATGCGATCGATATTCGGTATCTCGTTCGCCTGGAGTGTCGAGGTTTCCCAGTACCTCAATGTCTGGATCAGCTTTATCGGCATCGGCTTCCTTCGTAAGATGAACGCGCATATCAAGATCGAGATGTTCTTCGATTATATCAATGTCCGTGTCGGCAAGAAGACCCAGGTGGCACTGTTCGTAGTCAAGAAGATTCTGAATATCGTGTTCATGGTGATGCTCATATGGTTTGGTCTGCAGCTCGCGATCAGATCCTGGAATTTCAGATCGCCCGGGTTGCAGATCCGACAGACTTGGCTGTATGTCTGTGTCCCTCTCGGAGCGGCCGGATATCTATACAGGGAAATACAGAGTATCTACCATGTGATCATCAAACATGAAGGGGGAGCCCAATGATTATTGTAATGACGTTGTTGCTGTTTGTTCTACTCGCGCTTGGACTTCCCGTTGCAGTAGCGGTTGGAATTCCTTCGTTCATGTATGTATTGAACAATCCGGGATTCGTGAACTTCGTGGCGATCCAACGGATGATCGCGGGAATCAACACCTATAGCCTATTGGCAGTGCCGTTCTTCATCCTGGCTGCGAATTTGATGAACTCGGGTGGAATCACCACGAGGATTTTCGATTCCTGCCGCATAGGCATGGGCCGGGTGAAGGGTGGATTGGCCTATGTGAATATCATCGCCAGTGTCATCTTCGCCGGAATGTCCGGTGCCGCCATCGCCGATGCCGGCGGTCTTGGATCGATCGAGATCAAGGCGATGCGCGAAGCGGGGTACGACGACAGGATGACCATCGGTGTCACAGCCGCTTCCTCGTTGATCGGCCCCATCATACCGCCCAGCATGCCCATGGTCGTCTACGGTGTTATCGCATCGACTTCGATCGGCCGACTGTTCGCTGCCGGTGTTGTTCCCGGTTTTCTCATGGCTGCCGCGCTTGCCATCATGGTCCTGGCTCTTCATGACCGTTGGGCTTGCCCCCGTGGG
>PGXP01000021.1 GCA_002839205.1 Spirochaetae bacterium HGW-Spirochaetae-9 | reverse complement strand
AACGCCATCCTGGGAAAATTCCTCCCCGATCGCGGCCGCATAGTTCTGGGCGGGGAAGATATCACCTACAGGAAGGACTACAAGCGGGCCCTGGACATCGGCTGCCTCTTTCAGAATCCCCAGCGCGGTACGGCGCCGAACATGACCATCGAGGAAAACCTCGCCATGGCCTATACGCGCAGCGCTTCCAGATCCTTCTTCGCCGTGAACCGGAAGGATTCAGATCATTTCCGCGAACTGCTGGCCGGCCTTGGCCTCGGGCTCGAAACGCGGCTGAAAACGAAGATGGGCCTTCTCTCGGGGGGACAGCGTCAGGCCGCTGCCCTTGTCATGGCGACGATCGCAAAACCCAAGCTCCTCCTCCTCGACGAGCACACGGCTGCCCTCGACCCTGCCACCTCCCTCAAGGTGATGGACATAACGCGCCGGATCATCGCGGAACACGGCCTGACCGCCCTCATGATAACCCACGACATGGGTCTGGCCCTCGGCCTTGGCAGCCGCACGATCCTTATGGACTCGGGCCGCCTTGTTTTGGATCTGAAAGGCCAGGAGCGCTCAAGCCTGACGCCGCTGAAGCTGATCGAACTCTTCAGTTCCCGCGCTGGCCACGCCCTGTCGGACAGGACCCTGTTCGCGCTCTGAAACCCTGCCCCGGTCAGGAAAATCCCGATAGTTGATTGACAGAGCTCCAGCGTCATACTATACTTTTGTATAGTAAACACGATGAACATAACCGACAAGATCGGCGTCCTGGCCGACGCCGCCAAATACGACGCATCCTGCTCAACCTCGGGCAGCGCCCGCGCCAATACGCCTGGAGGTCTGGGAAATGGCGCTGTCGGCGGCATCTGCCACGCATGGTCGGCCGACGGCCGCTGCGTCGCCCTCCTCAAGGTTCTCCTCTCCAATGTCTGCGCCTACGACTGCGCCTACTGCCAGAACAGGCGCTCCAACGACCTCAGGCGCGCCGCCTTCGAGCCCGAGGAACTGGTGCGCCTCATCATCGACTTCTACCGCCGCAACTACATTGAGGGCGCCTTTCTCTCCTCGGGCGTCCTTGGCTGCCCTGACGCGACGATGGAAAAGCTGATCTGGGTAGCCCGCACCCTGCGAACGAGGGAGCATTTCAACGGCTACATCCACCTGAAGATAATCCCCGGCGCCTCGGAAAGTCTCGTCCTCGAGGCCGCACGATGGGCCGACAGGGTTTCGGTGAACATCGAACTGCCAAGCGCGGCGAGCCTTTCGCGCATCGCACCCGACAAGACGCCCAAGGCCATTTTCGGCCCGATGCGTACCCTGGCAAGAGCCGGCGGTTTTGAGCCGCCCGAGATTGCCCCACCTGCATTGAAGACTTCAGAAATCGCCACACTGGGAATGAAGCCGCTGGATACCTTTCCGCCCGCTATCCGGACGACACACATTGCGGCTGCAACCAAAAGCTCTCTTCCCAGCGTCCAGGAAGCGCGGGCCAACCGATCGCGCAACCCGAAAGGGTCCATCATACCGGCGGGCCAGACCACCCAGCTCGTCGTGGGCGCAAGCCCTGAATCCGATGCCACAATACTCGGCCTCGCCGAAAACCTCTACCTCGCCTACGACGTGAGGCGTGTCTATTATTCGGCCTACATCCCGACGGGCTCGGACCCCAGGCTCCCCGTCGTGGAAAAACCGCCCCTCGCCAGGGAGCACAGGCTCTACCAGGCCGATTGGCTCTTCCGCTTCTATGGTTTCAAGGCTTCCGAAATCCTCGATGCCACCCATCCCTTTCTGGAAGCCCGGATCGATCCGAAAAGCTCCTGGGCCCTGCGAAACCTCGGGTTTTTCCCCGTGGAGATCAACTGCGCCGATTACAAGGACCTCCTCCGCGTGCCCGGCATAGGGCCCACATCAGCCCAACGCATCGTAAAGGCCCGAAGGCAGACGTCGATCAGGTCAGCCTCCCTCTCGCGCCTGGGTGTGGTGATGCGTCGCGCCAGATGGTTCATCACGGTGGGAGGGAAACTGCCCGAAGGGGATGTCATGGGTGCTGGCATTTCGATGCTTGGTAATCCGGACGTTTTGAAGCGAGCTCTCCTCGATCCTGCTTTCAGGCAGGAAGAACAGTCCCAGCCCGAGCTACCCTGGGAGTCGGCGTAATGGCCGGTGCCCTGCCCCCCTTCGTCCTCGGCTACGATGGCAGTTTCGTAGGGTTTCTCTGCGCCGCTGCCGAAGCCATCAACACCGCAAGGACAGGGTTGCCAGCCCCCACCATCAGAGGTTTTACCTCCCCGGGAGAGCTCTTCGACGACAGCATTCGCGTGCGCAGCGACAAGGAAAGGGCCAAGCGGCTATGGTGCAGGCTCGCCCATCGCGCCGGCCAGGAGGCTCTTCACCATTGCCTCGAAGCCTTCTGCTCTGACCATGAGGGCAAGGAAAACGCGATTGCCTATGCCATGGGGCGCATGTCGCTCGAAGGGAAAAGTGCGTTGTGCGATCTTGATGACCTCAGGATGAGTATCGTAGACAAGGCGGCTACCCGCGCAAGAAATCAGGCTCATCTTATCACCGGCCTTCTGCGCTTTTCCGAGCTGGCCGACGGCTCGTGGTATGCCCTCATCGCGCCTGAATGCGATATTCTCCCGCTCATTGCGAGGCATTTCGCATCACGCTTCTCCGCTATGGTGTTCACGATATATGACAAGAAGCACGGCACCGCCATCTTCCACAACCCCGGACAAGGTTATGCGATAGCGACAGACCTTATACTTGACAGCGGCGGAAACATTCCCTTATCTGAACGCGAACGCCTGATCAGAGATGAATGGACGGAATATTTCGAGTCGGTAGCGATCGCCCCACGCAAAAACCTCCGCCTTCAGGCGAACCATATGCCGAAAAAATATTGGCCCTTCATCGCCCAGCAGCATCTTTTTTGATGGATAGGGTTTCGGGCATGGTCGCCAACAGGGGAAGCCTGATGGCGATGTCGATGAAGGCTGACAGAAGGAAAACCCAGGCCCCGCCCAGATAGTCCCAGATAAGGCCGGCGAGGATGGTGAGGACGGCTCCCATTGCCATCTTGAAAAACCTCAGCAGAGCCATCCAGTCGCCCATTTCGCCCGAAGGCACCTGTTCGAAGGCCATGGCTGCCCCTATCACCATAGTGACGGGGTAGACGCCCAAAAGCACGCCCGAAAAGATGAGGGTGAAGGGATTTGAGCCGAGCACGAGGATGAGATTGCTCGCGAGAAATATCGGGGCGAGGGCGTACAGTATCTTCTTGCGTCCAATCCTGTCGGCCAGCCTGCCCAGGGGAAGGCCGACGAGAAGGCTGACAAGGGCAGAGCCCGTGACCATGGCTCCGAGGACATAGGGGCTGGCCGACTTCGCCTCGCTCGCAAAGAGCTGCGTGAAAGGGAGGACCATGCCCGTTGGGAGGTTCGTCAGACAGGCGACGGCGACGAACTTGCCCAGATGCTTTTTCCCCTTCAACACACGGAAAGGATTGGCGAAGATGAGAGGACCCTTTGCCGCGAGAATTCCGCATTCGCCCAAACTGCGCTTGACGAAAAGAATGACGCCGATTTCCCCCGCAAAAGCGATAAAGAAGAGAGGCCGCAGGGAGGCAATGCTCATGCCGCCGAGAAGGCCGATCACGCCGGCGCCTATCGCAGGGCCGAGAAAACTCATCGTTCCCTGGGCGACGCTCTCGCAGGAGCCCATGGCTGTGGCGCGCATTTTATTTTCAAGGGAGAAGCCACAGACGACGTTGCAACAGAGGCCGGATTCAGCCGAACCCAGCCACCACGCCATCACGCCGATCATGCCCATTATCCATCCGCCGGAAAGGCCGAGCATGAGATATGCCAAGGCTACGATGCCAAGGCCCCTGAGATAGACGAGCCTCGTGCCGGAACGCCTGAGCAGTGATGCTCCAAGGAGGCCATAGAGGGCGCTCAAGGCCATGCCAAAGCCATTCGCCAATCCCAGAGTTGTGCCCGTCGCGCCCAGGCCCACGAGATAGATGCCCAGATAGGGAAAGACCATCTGGTAGATGAGCTTGTCGAAAGAGGCGCGAGTGGCGGTGACTCGCCAGCTTTTGGGCAAGCTGGCGAAAACCTTCATCGCGCCCGGTGCAGTGGCCATGGCGGCACTATTACACAGAACGATAAGCGCGGCAAGCGCGGGCTGGCCTTAAAAAGCGGGCACGAAGCTCCCGTTGTAGTTGCCGTTCAGCCAGGCACGCACCTTCTCCGTCTGCAGGGCCTTGAGGAGGGCCACCACGCGCCAGTCGTTCGCGTCGCCCTTGCGGGTAGCGAGGATGTTGGCGTAGGGCGACTCGGCGCCTTCGATCATGAGGTTGTCCCTGGCGGGAAAGAATCCCGCCTGGGTGGCGAAGCTGCCGTTGATGACGGCGGCAGCCGCGTCGTCCAGGGTGCGGGGCAGCTGGGGCGCCTCGATTTCCTTGAAGACGAATTTCTTGGAATTCTCGGTGATGTCGCGTATGGTCGCCTTGAGGCCGGCGTTCGGATCAAGCTTTATCAGGCCCTTGTTCTGGAACAGGATGAGGGCGCGGGCCTCGTTCGTGGGGTCGTTCGGAATTGTGATGACCGCCCCAGAGGGTATGTCGCCCAACTTCTTGTACTTGCGCGAATAGAGGCCCAAGGGGGCCACGAAGACCTGTCCCGCGGGCTCTAGCGCGAGTTTCCGCTCGTTCGCGAAGTTGACGAGATATGGCGTATGCTGGAAGAAATTCGCGTCGATCTGTTTTTCGGCCAGAAGAAGGTTGGGCGTCACATAGTCGGTGATTTCGACAATCTCCAGCTTGATGCCCTGGGCGAGAAGGTCGGCCTTCACCAGATTGAGAAGGTCAGCGTGGGGGATGGGGTTGGCTCCCACCTTGAGGGTGACGGGCTTGGCTGCATTCTGGGCGAAAAGCGCGGCGGGGAAAGCTGCCATGAGCATCGTCGCGGCTAATACTAAAAAGAATGTTGCTTTGTTCCTGCGGTTCATGGAGAACCTCCTATAATGAGACTATGCCGACGCCTGTACAGGGGGCATGGGAGACTGTGGTGGAGTCAGCGTGTGGCTCTTATGCCCCTCGTGATCGCGTTGCCTGCCATCTGCACGCCCTCCACAAGAATGATGATGGAGAGCACCGCGGCGATCATGATGTCCGTCCTGAAGCGCTGATAGCCGTACCTGATCGCCAGATCCCCGAGGCCTCCCCCGCCGATGACCCCCGCCATTGCTGAATAGCCCACCAGGTTGATCATCGTGAGGGTGAGGCCCGAGATGAGGGAGGGCAGGGCTTCGGGGACGAGGATGGCGAAGAGGATCCGCGCCTTCGTGGCTCCCGAGGCGAGTGCCGCATCGAGAACCCCTCCATCCACTTCAGACAGCGAGGATTCGACAATGCGCGCCACAAAGGGTATGGCCGCGACGGAGAGGGGCACGATGGCCGCCACCGTTCCGAGGCTCGTCCCGACGATGAGGCGCGAGAGAGGCAGGACCAGGACCATGAGTATGATGAAAGGGAATGACCTGAGCGTATTGATGAGGCGGTCGGCTATTTTCTTGACGACAGACAAGCTGCCCGCGTGCTCCGAAAGGCGTTCGTTGGCCATGTAGTAGAGGGCCAGGCCGAAGGCGCCGCCTATGATGCCGGCTATGGAGGTGGAGGCGAGGACCATGAGGATAGTTTCCCCCACGGGCCTTGCGATGAGCTCGAGTATTTCACCCATGGCCAACCTCGCTCACGATGCGCCGGCCCATCTCGCTGCGCGGATTGGCGAATACAGAGGCCACAGGCCCGCTCTCGACGATCTCACCTCCGGCGATGATGCCGACATCGTCGCAGATGCGCTTCACCACTTCCATCTGGTGGGTGACCATGAGGACGGTGAGGCCGAAACGCTGGCTCAGGGATTGGATGAGGTCGAGTATGGAGCGCGTCGTTTCGGGGTCGAGGGCGCTCGTCGCCTCGTCGCAGAACAGTATCCTGGGATGGTTAGCGAGGGCGCGGGCGATGGCCACACGCTGGCGTTCGCCGCCCGAGAGGCGGCCGGCCGGCCTGTCCACCTTGTCCGCGAGGCCGACGAGGTCCAGCAGTTGCCCTACCCTCTCGCGGATGGCCGGCTTCGACCAGCCGGCCGCCTCGAGGGGGAATGCCACGTTGCCCGCCACCGTGCGCGAGGCAAAGAGGTTGAAGTTCTGGAACACGAACCCGGCCTTCCTGCGCGCCTCGATGAGCTCGGCACCCTTGGCTCCCGACACGGCGAGGCCTGCGTAGAGCACTTCGCCCGAGTCGGGCCTTTCGAGGAGGGAGGCGATGCGGATGAGGGTTGTCTTGCCCGCCCCGCTTCGCCCGATGATGCCGAATATCCTTCCCGCCGGGACGGAGAGCGACACCCCTCCGAGGACGGCATGGGGGCCGAATGACTTGCGAAGATCGCGCATGGCGATGGCGGGGGGAGGATCGGATGGAAGGATGGATGGCGTTGGGTTGGTGAGCGCTTGTACCAGTGCTAGAGGGTTGAGTAATGCGGCCTTCGATGGCCGCTTCGCATGAAACATAAGGAATCTTTAATATTGAGCATGTGAACTTCCTTGCGCGCACCATAGCCCGGAGCCCGAAAGAGTGTCAAGCGGGAAAGCGGAATCGCAGGCCGGAACTTTTTGTTTGCATAATTTCCCATTGCTATATACAATGAAAAGATAACTGCATCACTCAAAAGGAGAGGAATATGAAGAAAATCGCACTGCTAGCGGTACTTCTCTGTGTCATAACCGCATTCGGTTTCGCTCAGGAATCTTATGCACAAAACGGCATGCTCATCGAGCCAGGCTCGATCAACGCCAATGTTGGCCTGGGTTTCGGCTATGGATATGGCATCGGCATCGGTGGGGGCGTGGAATACGCAATCGGCAAATTCACCATCGCCGAAAAGCTTCCCTTCACCTACGGCGCCGCAGGACGCTTGGGCTTGTACCTCGGCAGCGATATATCTCTGGCCGCTGGCGCCTTTGGAACAGTACACTTCTGCTGGGGCGCTCTGAACCTGCCCAGCCAGCTCGCCTGGATAGGCAACTTTGATTCCTATCTCGGCCTCGGCCTCACCTTCCTTCCCAATATCGGCATCAACATGATTGGTGGCACCAACTATTTCATCTCGAACAACCTGGCCATCAACGTCGAAACCGGAATCAAATCTTCCTACATCGGCGTTCTGTTCAAGTTCTGAACCGCTGCGAAACCATATCGATGACAAAGGCGCCGCAAGGCGCCTTTTTTATTTCCATACCTCTATTGCTTGACCTATAGGGTGGGGCGCTATAGAATCCACCTGAACATTCCTTCGAGTTTTCAGGCCTAAAGATTCGCCGCGACGTAAAAGCGGCCGAATGCCATGGTTGAAAACCATTGGGTTGCGCCGGAAACGGTTCAGCCTTCCATGCTTGAAAAGGGGGAATAATGACTCGATCTCACCCGCCGCGCAGGCTTGCCCTGTCGGTGGTTATGGCCTTGGTTCTTGCCTTGGCCGCGATCTTTCCCGCCCTTGGCTTTGAAATCCGCCTGAACGGCGTTGCGCGAAGCATGCTTTCGGACGAGCGTCTGCGCGCCCTCAGCTATTCCATTCCCACCCCAGCCTCAATGGAACGGGGCCTTGCCCTCTCAGAACTCCTTCCTCCACTCATCGAGGCCTGGCAAATCGACTGCCTCGGATCCGGTGGGGCGAAATCGTGGACGGGGGAGGATCTCGCCGATCGGCTCCCAGAATTCTACCTCATTCAGGGTGCTGAGGGATGGGATCTCCTGCATGGCGATACGAGGATACGCTTCCTCGCCTCGATCGACGTGAAGGGCGACGCAAGCCATGAAGGCGAACTGGAAGTCTGGCTCTCATGGGAAGGCGTCCCCGAGCTGAAAGCCGAAATCCAGCGCTGGGCCAGCCTCACCGGCGCGAAAGTTCGGGCCGTAGATGTGCCCGATACGCGCTCGAAGCTCCTCGCTGTCCAGCGGGGCGGCGGCCGCGGTCCCGACCTCCTCATGATCCAGTCTGACAATGTTCCCGATCTCATTCAGGCCCAGGCTCTTCAGCCTCTCGACCGCATCGACGCGAGCGGCTTGGATCCGAAGGGCAGGGCGGCCTTCGGCCTGGATGGCCGGCTATGGGCCATGCCCTTCTATTTCGACACCCAGCTCGTCTTCTACGACAAAAAGCAGGTAAAGGCACCTCCGGACATGGGCTGGACGACAGCCGACCTGGAAATACTGGCGGCTGGGATTCGCGCGGGTGGGAAAAAGCCCTTGTCATGGAATGTCTATTCGGCGTACTGGCTCCTCTCCTTCGCCATGGGTTTCGGGAAGCCGGCCATAGCCGACCCGGATGGCGGCGTACGCCCCGACGATCCGGGGACAAAACGCGGGGTAGCCTGGATACTTGCCATGATCGACAAAGGCTACCTCGAGCCCCTCGAGCGCGACGCCATGGTGGGGCGCTTCGCCTCAGGCGACATTGCCATGATTTTGAGCGGCTCCTACTCCATCCCCGAGTTCGAGCGCATAGGCCTGGACTTCGGCGTGGCGCCCTATCCCGTCGTCAGCGCCACGGGGAAGCCCATCGTCCCCCTCCTCGACTACAAGGGCTTCGCGATGACGCGTACGACAAAGGCTCCGGTGAGCGCGCGAAGGCTCATCGAGCATCTTTCAGGCATCGGCGTGCAGCAGCGCTTCACAGCTGCCCTTTCCAAGCTTCCGGCGAATTCCGGGGCCTGGAAGGTTTCGGAGAAATCCAACCGCTACCACGCCGTGCTGGCGAGAAGCGCCGAGATCGGCGCCGTCATTCCTCCCAGCTCAGGCTACAGCGCCTACAAGAACACGATGTGGAAGATTCTGCGCTTTATCCTCGCGGGCAGCATGAAGCCCGACGCGGCCCTCGCCGAGGCGCGCCGCCTCATCGACGCCAACCTGGCGGAGCGGTGATTCCCGGAACGGAGAACGACAGGCTACGGCCGTAATATCCATATGAAGGAGAACAGAATGACCAAGGGAACGAAGAGGGCGCTCGCCATAGGCCTGGCGGCAATGCTCGTCCTGACTGGATGCGTTTCGCGGCAGGCGCCGCCGGCCAAAGCCGAAGCGACCTCGGCTGCGTCGGAAGCATGGGAAGACTGGAGCATAGAACTCGCGGGCTTCAGGAAGGACAGCCTCAGCCAATCCTACTACCAGAAGATAAAAGCCACGGCCAAGGATTACATCAAAAAAACCGTGGACAAGAAGGGCGTCGCGGTGAGCTATTCCGGCGTCCCCCTGCGCGCCATCATCGCCATGATCGACGGCGCCGACGCGGCCCATCCCTACGCTTTCGACGCCGAACTCTGGGCCAAGGGATATGAAGTCACGCTGACGGCCTCCGACGGCTACTCGGCCACCTTCTCCACGAAGGATGTCGCGCCCGACGCCCTCATCCTCGCCGACACCGAGGACGGTAAGCCGCTCGCCAATCCCATGACCGTCGGCGATACGGCCAAGGGTCTCTGGGTGAAGGACCTCGCGTCCATCACGACGAGCCTCGCCGCCTCCAAGGCCGTTTCCGAGGCCGCTTCCTTTGCCCTCGAGCTCGACATCAACGGCGTCAAGGCTTCCTTCACTCTCGCCGAACTGGAGAAGGACCCGGCCTACATGGAAAACAAGGGGAGCTTCACGACGAGCGCGGGCACAAAATATTCCAATGTCTATGGCGGCGTAGGCCTGAGGGCCATTCTCGGCCGCTTCATGAGCCTTTCGGCCGAAGATTCCATCACCTTCATAGCCACGGACGGCTATGAGATGACCTATTCCGGCAAGCAGGTTCTCGACGAAGCCGACGGCACTTGGATACTGGCCTTCAAGATGGACGGCGATTGGCTGCCCAAGGACCCCGGATACATCCGAACCGTGAGGATCGGCCCCAACGATCCCAATATCGACGGCCACAATTCGGTGAAGATGATCCGGCGCATCGTCGTCAAGCAGAAGGATTACAAGGACTTCGCCATCGCCTACAGCGGGAAGCTGAACGGCACGATGGACAGGTCCACGCTGCAGTCCTGCGTCAGCTGCCACAGGAAGGAAGTCAGCTTCGAAAGGAAGGGGATCACCGGCCAGTATGTGGGATTCCCCCTCCAGCTTCTTCTCGCCTACGCTGATGATCCAAAATATCAGCCCCACAAGCAGGATACGAGTATCCTGGCCTACGACGCGGCGGCGGCCAAAGCCGGCTACAAGGTGGAAGTGGCAGCCGTCGACGGCTACAAGATCAGCCTCGATTCGCGCGATCTCGACGCCAACAACGAGGTGATCCTGGCCATGTACAAGGATGGTTCGGGGCTCGATCCCAGCGAATTCCCCCTTGTCCTCGTGTGGGACAAGAATATCGCCCGGCTCCCCGAGGGGATCAAGAACGTGAAGCAGATCCAGTCGATCAATCTCGTTTTCTAGGGAAGAGATGAAAGCGACGATTCTCGGCCGATCCAGGGTGGCAAAATTAGCCATCCTTCCTCTCGCCTTTCTCATTCTGGCCGTGGGCATACTCCCCTTCTTCACCGCCGCGGCCAGCTCCCTCTATCACGACAGCTACGGCCAGGCCGCCTGGGCCGGCCTCGACAATTTCAGGGCCCTCGTCGAGGACAGGGCATTCGTCCTTTCCCTGGGTATTACGCTGGGATGGGCGCTCCTCTCGGCCAGCCTCTCCCTCCTCCTGGGCTTTGTCCTCGCCTCCGTCCTCCATGAGGCGCGAAAGGGTTTCAAGCTTCTCTTCGCGGCCATCCTCGTGCCTTGGGGTGTGCCTTCCTTCATCTCGGTGCCCATCTGGAGGATGGTCATCCACGGCAGCGGCGGCCAGTCGATTCTATCGGCCTTGCTGGGCAGGGAGATCAACCTCCTCACCGATCCTGTCGCGGGCTTCGCGGCCGCTCTCGCCGTCGACGTCTGGCTGAGCGTCCCCCTCGTCGTCTTCGCCCTCTATGCCTCCATGGGGTCGGTGAACCGAAGCACCATGGAGGCTGCCCGCCTGGACGGGGCCGATTCCTGGACGATAGCGCGCTGGATCCGCGCGCCCCAGGCCCGCTCGACCCTGATCGTGATGTGGGCTCTCGAATTCGTGAAGTCCTTCAAGGAATTCCAGGTGCCCTTCCTGATGACGGCTGGCGGCCCGCCCTTCGTCGGCGGCATCACGGAAAAGAACATCCTCGGGGCTACGACAACCCTCGAAATCTTCCTCTATGACGCTTTCAGGAATGAAAGCGACTACGGCATACCTTCGGCCTACGCGGTCGCCGTGGGAATCCTTGTGATGCTGCTGGTAGTCCTCTGGTTTTGGCTCAGGAAGGGGGCGGACGAGAAGGAGCCTGTGGTTCAGCCAATGATCGGCGGCAGGGCCGCTGACCTTCTCTGGCAGACAGCCTGCCTGGCCGCGAGGATTCTGGCTATCGCGTCGGCGGCCGCCGTCATCTACGCCGTGGTGTGGCTTTCGTTCTCAGGCCTTTCGGCCGTCTATATAGACCGGCCCCTGCCCCGCTTCCTCTCGATTCGCCCCTACCTGACCATCCTGCGCGACGAGGGCATACTGCGCTATTTCTGGAACACCTTCCTCGCCGCCGGCGCGACAGCCCTGCTCATCCCTGTCTTCACCCTGCCGGCGGCCCTGGCCCTGTCGCGGGCGAAAGCCGCCCGCTCGGCGAAGGCCTTCGCCTTCCTGCAGGCCCTGGGCATGACGGGCGGCATACATTCGCTCATACCGCTCTTCATCCTTTTCAGGATTCTAGGCCTTCTGGGCGGCTATGTTCCCCTCGTGACCGTGTACCTCTTCCACGCCCTGCCCTTTTCCCTCTTCACGCTGAAAACCTTCCTGGACCGCCTGCCCCCGAGCTATGAGGAAG